>JAWWOJ010000594.1:0-11682 GCA_033851885.1 Frankiales bacterium
GGCGGTCACGAGCTGACCGCCATCACACTCGTCGGCCACACCCCTGGCTCGGTGGCCCTGCACTACGCCCGTGAGGGCGGTCACCTGTTCACCGGCGACTCGCTGTTCCCGGGCGGCGTCGGCAACACCGAGAAGGACGAGAAGCGCTTCGCCCGCCTCATCGACGACGTCGAGACGAAGCTGTTCGCGCTGCCCGACTCGACCTGGTTCTACCCGGGCCATGGCAGCGACTCGACCCTGGGAACCGAACGCCCGGCCCTCCCGGAGTGGCGCGCCCGCGGCTGGTGATCACCTCCTGATCATCGTCGCGTCGCGCGCAGCGACAGCACGGTCGTCACGGCGAGGGTGACGACGATGACGCCCAGCGACACCGCGATGCCGATGTCCGGCACCGAGGCGCCGTACTCGTGGGCGGCGTGCAGCACGAGCTTGACGCCGATGAAGCCCAGGATGACCGCGAGGCCCTTGGACAGGTAGACGAGGCGGTCCAGCAGGCCGTCCAGCAGGAAGTAGAGCTGACGCAGCCCCATCAGGGCGAACGCGTTGGCCGTGAACACGATGTACGGCTCCTTGGTGAGGCCGAAGATCGCGGGGATCGAGTCGAGGGCGAACAGCAGGTCGGTCGAACCGATAGCCACCATCACCAGGAGCATGGGAGTGACGACCCGCCTGCCGTCGACCTTCGTGAGCACCCGCTCGCCGTCGTAGGTGTCCGTGGTCGGGAGGACCTTCGACATCAGCGCGACCAGCTTGCTCTCCCCGGGCTCGTCGTGCTCGCTGCCGGACCTGGCCAGCTTCCAGGCGGTGAACACCAGGAACGCACCGAAGAGGAAGAACACCCACACGAACTGGTTGATCGCGGCGGCGCCGACGGCGATGAAGATGCCGCGGAGCAGCAGTGCCAGGGCGATGCCGACGAGCAGCACCTTGTGCTGGAAGGCCCGAGGCACCGCGAAGCTGCTCATGATGATGACGAAGACGAACAGGTTGTCGACCGACAGCGAGTACTCCGTCAGGTAGCCGGCGAAGAACTCCGCCCCTGCCTGGTGGCCGCCGAACAGCCACAGTCCGAGGCCGAACGCGACGGCGAGGCCGACGTAGCAGACCACCCACCGGGTCGCCTCGCCCACCGAGAACTCGTGCTCGCCCTTGCGGTGCGCGACCCACTGGTCGAAGGCCATGATCGCGAGCAGGCCACCGAGGGTGGCGAGCCAGGTGGTGAGTGTCACGTCGAGCACGGCGCTTCCTCCGGTCTGGACAAGGTTGTCCGACCGGAGGTCTCTCCCACCTGCACGAGGCGGGCCGCGCGCCCCGGGAGGGAGGCCCTCCGTGCTGACGAGACGCGTGCGACGGGGATACTCCCCTCCGACCCGTTCGACTCTACGGCAAGGACCTCCGTGACCCCCGACCTGCTGGCCGTTGCCTCCGCCACCAAGGGCTTCCTCCCCGACGACGAGGCTGCCGCCCTTCACACCGCGGCGCTGTCAGCGGCTTCCGGGCTGTGGTTGGAGGTGGGGACCTACTGCGGGAAGTCGACCGTCCACGTCGGCGCCGCCGCCCGGGCCGTCGGCGCGCAGCTCGCGACCCTCGACCACCATCGCGGGTCCGAGGAGAACCAGGCGGGCTGGGAGTGGCACGACCCGTCGCTGGTGGACCCGCACACCGGACGGCTCGAGACCCTCCCGTCGCTGCGGCGCACGCTCTGGGACGCCGGGCTCGACGACGTCGTCACCGCCGTGGTCGGCACCACCCAGCAGGTCGCCCGCTGGTGGACGTCACCGCTGACGTTGCTGTTCCTCGACGGCAACCACACCGAGCAGGTCGCGCAACACGACTACGGCGCCTTCGCCCCGCACGTCGTGAGGGGCGGGGTGCTGGCGGTGCACGACGTCTTCGAGGACCCGGCCCAGGGCGGGCGGCCGCCGTGGAACGTCGTGCGACGCGCCGTCGACAGCGGTGCGTTCGAGGAGGTGTCGGTGACGGGCTCGCTGCGGGTGCTCCGGCGCACCGGAGTCGTCGTCACCTGACAATTGGCTGACCAACGGCTTGCCGCCTGCCCCGGCGGGACTCACGCTGGGCCCATGGGGGCTGGCTGGGACTCGGTGATGGTCCGGCTTGCCTACCGGGGTTCGGGATGGAGCGACCCGGGCGAGCAGGCCGCCATGGAGTCCCTTCTTCCGCTGCCGCCGGGCACCCGCGTGCTCGACATCGGTGTCGGCGGGGGGCGCACGACCGGCTTCCTGGCTCCGGCAGCCGCCAGCTACGTCGGCATCGACCTCTCCCCTGGCATGGTGGCCGACGCGCGCCGGCGCTTCCCGGAGGCGGACCTGCGGGTCGGTGACGCGCGCCTGCTTGCCGGCTTCGCCGACGGTTCCTTCGACCTGGTCGTCTTCAGCCTGAACGGTCTCGACTGCCTGGACCACCACGACCGCGACGTGTTCCTGCGGGAGTGCGCACGGTTGCTCGGGCCGGGCGCCACGCTGCTGTTCTCCACGCACAACCTCGACGGACGGAGCTTTGCGGAGCGCCCGTCGGTGACCGACGCGCGCGAGCGGTTCGCCAAGCCCGGGGCAGCGGCCAAGGTCGAAGCGGTGCTGGGCCTGCTGCCACGGCTGCTGCTGGCCCGCCGCAACCTCCGCCGGCACGAATCGCAGCCGGCGGGACAGGGCTGGTCGCAGGCGCCGTTGCGCGCCCACGAGTTCCGGTTCGTGGCGCACTTCGCTCGGCTGTCGGAGGTACGCGCCTCGCTCGCGCGCGCCGGTCTCGAGCTGGAGGCAGTATGGGGAAGCAGCGGCCGGCCGCTCGCCCTCGATGCCGACACCTATGACGACCCCTACGCCCAGCTGATCTGCCGGCGGCCCGGCGTCCGGACGATCGACGTCACCGAGCAGCGCGAGCCGCTGGACGCTCAGCAGCCGATCCGGTAGCGCGGGTCAGACGCGGCGGGCGAGGTCTCCGCAGGGGGCGCCGTCCTCGAGGCAGGTGTCGGCGGGAAGGAGCACGCCGGTCGGGAGGTCGCGCCCGTCGAAGAGCGCGAGCGTCGTCCCACCGGCCAGCGCGTCGGCGCACAGCACCATGGCGGCAGCCGTCCAGGAGGAGCGCTCCGCCGGCCAGCGGACCTCTTTGTCGAAGACGTAGCCGGTCCAGTAGGAGCCGTCATCGTGGCGGAGGTGCTGGACGTCCTTGAGGAGCAGCCGCGCCTTGTCCGGTTCGCCGCAGACCAGCAGCGCGAGAGCCAGCTCGGCCGTCTCGGCGCCGGTGACCCACGGCTCGTCGGAGACGCAACGGATGCCCAGGCCGGGTACGACGAAGGTCTCCCACTGGTCGGTGAGGATCTGCTGCGCGAGGCGACCGCGGACGGCACCGCCGAGGACCGGGTAGTACCAGTCCATCGAGAAGCGGGCCTTGTCCATGAACAGGTTGGGGTGGTGCGCGACGGCGTGCTGCAGGAGCCCGGCCGCGAGCTCCCACTCCGGTTGCTGCTCGCCGAACAGCTCGGCAAGGGCGATGCCGCACCGCAGCGACTGGTAGATGCTGGAGGAACCGGTGAGCAGCGCCTCGCGCCTGGGCACCGGCCCGTCCTTCGCCCAGTAGATCTCGCCCGTCGGGGCCTGCATGTCGCAGACCAGGTCGAGCGCACGTCGGATGTGCGGCCACATCTGCTCGGGCAGCGTGCGGTCACCGGTGACCTGCAGCCACTGCCAGATGCCGACGGCGACGTACGCGCACTGGTTGACGTCGACCATCGGGTCGAGGATGTCGAGCTGGTCGTAGGACGTCGCCCACGAGCCGTCGACGGCCTGCGTCTTGCGCAGCCAGGCGTAGGCCCGCTGTGCCTCGTCGAGCCGGCCGTCGAGGGTGAGCACCATGGCGCACTCGACGTGGTCCCACGCGTCGGTGTGGCCGTCGGGCCACGGCAGCGAGCCGCCCGGCTGCTGGGCGGCGGCGATCGCGTCGACGGTCTGCCGCAGTTGCTCCCGGCTCAGGACGCCGGGGAGCCCGCGGAGCTCAGGCCGCCGCACGCGCGGCCTCCAGCGGCTTGCGGAGGTAGACGATGAAGGACTTCCCGACGAGCGGCTGCAGCACCTTCTCGGCGAGCCGCGTCGCGAGTGGCGCCTTGACCATGTCCCACACCAGCAGCCGGTGGTAGGCCTTCACGAGCGGGTTCTGGTCGTTCTTGACGCCGACCGCGCACTTCAGCCACCAGTACGGCGAGTGCAGGCCGTGCGCGTGGTGCTGGCCTTGGTAGGTCAGCCCCTGCCGCTCCAGCTTGGTGCGCAGCTCGGAGCCCTTGTAGATGCGGATGTGGCCGCCGGGCTCGTTGTGGTAGTCGTCGGACAGCGCCCAGCAGACCTTCTCTGGCAGCCAGCGCGGGACGGTCACGGCGATGAGGCCGCCGGGCCTGAGCACCCGGAAGAGCTCGGACATCGCCTTCTCGTCCTCGGGCAGGTGCTCCATGATCTCGGCGGCGATGACGCGGTCGAAGGAGGAGTCCTCGAACGGCAGCTCGTACGCCGTACCGCGCACCGTCGTGGCCGTGGCCTTCTTCGGCGCCTCGCCCGCGAGGTGGATCGCGGCGAACATGTTCTTGACCTCGACGAGGTCGTCGTAGCTCATGTCGAAGGCGACGACGTCGGCGCCACGCTTGTAGAGCGAGAAGGCGTGCCGGCCGCCACCGCAGCCCATGTCGAGCACCCGGTCGCCGGGGCCGACGGGGAACTGGTCGAAGTCGACCGTGAGCACTAGTCCTCCTGGAAGGGGTGGGGAACGGTCTCGCCGAGGTAGTCGCGATACCACTGCGCGGTCTGCCGGGCGACGGACGGCCAGGTGTAGTGCTTCATGACCCGGTCGCGGCCCCGCTGACCGAGCTCGGCAGCGAAGACGTCGTCGTCGATCACGCGCTTGAGCGCGGCCGCGAGCGCCTCGGTGTCGCCGGGCGGCACCGTGAGCGCGGCGTCGCCGACGACCTCGGGCAGTGCTCCCGCGGTCGTGCAGACCAGCGGGGTCGCGCAGCTCATCAGCTCGATGGCCGGCAGGCTGAAGCCCTCGTAGAGCGACGGCACGACGCCGACGTTGGCGGAGCCGAAGACGTCCACGAGCTCCTGCTCCGGCAGACCCGTCATGAAGCGCACGGTGTCCTCGAGCCCGAGCCGCTCGATGGTCTTCGCCGCGGCTCCGCCCTCCTGGGCCTTGCCGACGATGACGACCTCGATGTCGCGTTCGGTGCGCAGCTTCGCCGCCGCCTCGAGCAGCGGGACGATGCCCTTCAGCGGGTGGTCGGCGGAGGCGGTCGCGACGATCCGGCCAGGCACCCGCGGCAGGGACGGGGGTACGAAGACCTCGTGCTCGACCCCGACCGGGATGACCCGCATCTTGGCGGCATCGACCTCGAAGTCGCGCACGATGTCGACGAAGCTGTTCTCGCTGACCGTCACGAGGGTGGGCATCCGCTGGATGACGCGCTTCTGCATCGCCAGGAAGCCGTACCAGCGCAGCTTGCTGGGCTTCTTGCGCCAGTGGCTGGCGGCCAGGTCGAGCTGCTTGTCCACCGTGATCGGGTGGTGGACGTTGGCGATGATCGGCATGCCGGCGCGCTGCATGAGCAGCATCCCGTAGCCGAGGGTCTGGTTGTCGTGGATGACGTCGGGCAGCACGTCCCGCGTCTTCAGCTCCTGATAGGCCCGGAGGCTGAAGGTCAACGGCTCCGGGAAGCCGGCGGTGCACATGATCCCGAACTCGAGCGCGTCGACCCAGGTGCGGAACTCCGACGGCCACGGCACCCGGAACGGGTCCTCGTCGCGGTACAGGTCGAGGCTCGGCAGGTGCGTCAGCCCGACGCCGGCGTCGAGGTTCGGGTAGGGCGGCCCGCTGAGCACCTCCACCTGGTGCCCGAGGTTCGCCAGCTCACGGCTCAGGTGGCGGACGTAGACGCCCTGGCCACCGCAGTGCGGCTTGCTCCGATAGCTGAGCAGGGCGATACGGAGCGGCCGCCCGCCATCGGCGGCCACACGAGGTCCCTGCACCGGCACTCCCTGAAACTGAAACGTGTTCTCGCCACCGTAGGTGACCGGATCAGCGTACAGACAGGGTGTTACCGCCGGTAAGTGAGTGCCGTCACGAGCGGCTGGGGCACGTCCAGCGGCACGACGAGCCGCGGCAGCAGCAGTTGCACGATCGGGCCGATGGTCAGCGCGTAGACCAGCGTCGTGACCCCGACACTGCCGCCGAGCGCGAAGCCGATCACGACGACGGTGATCTCCTGAACGGTGCGCACCAGCCGGATCGACAGCCCGGTACGCCGGGAGATGCCGGTCATCAGGCCGTCCCGCGGGCCGGGGCCGAGCTGCGCACCGATGTACATCGCGCCCGCGATGCCGTTGAGCAGCACCCCTCCGGCGAGGGTCAGCAGCACGCGCACGGCGAGGTCCGTCGGCGTGGGGGTGAGGGCGAGGGTCGCGTCGGTGGCGGCCCCGATGACGAGGACGTTGGCGATGGTCCCGAGCCCCGGGGCCTGCTTCAGCGGGATCCAGGCCAGCAGGACGACGAAGCCCACCAGGGTGACGACGGCGCCGAAGCTGAGCGGCACGTGGCTGGTGACCCCCGAGTGGAAGACGTCCCAGGGGTCGAGACCCAGCGCGCCGCGGATCATCAGTCCCATGCTCGCGCCATAGAGGACGAGGCCGGCGAACAGCTGGGTCAGGCGGCGGGGAAGTCGGCCCGCGCGCAGCTGGGCCGCCGGTCCGAGCTCGGCGAGGAGCGCTCCCGTGGTCTGCATACGTACAGTCTGGCCGAAAGTGGTCTGGTCTGGAAGGTCCAATTGTGCAAGAGTGGTCTGCATGGACCGCACCTTGCCGGCTTCGCGAGCGGCCACCCTGCTCGGCCGCTACGGCTCCCCCGCCTACCGGGGCATCGCCGAGGGGTTCCGCCGGCTGATCGCCGACGGCCGCATCCCGGTCGGGTCCCGGCTGCCCAGTGAACGTGACCTGACGGCAGCGCTGGGCGTGAGCCGCACGACGGTGACCCGCGCCTACTCACTGCTCGTCGAGCTGTCCTACGCCGAGGCCCGGCAGGGATCCGGCACCGTCGCCGCCCTCCCGGCCGCCCGCGGGCACCGCGGCGACCACCTGCTCGCACCGGTGGACGGATCCGGTGACGCCCTCGACCTGACCTGCGCCGCCCCGACCGCGCCGGCCGGCATCGCGGCCGCCTACGAGGCCGCGGTGGCCGAGCTGCCGTCCTACCTTCCGGGCACCGGCTACTACCCGTCCGGGCTGCCCGCCCTGCGCGAGGCGCTGGCCCGCCGCTACACCGAGCGCGGCCTGCCGACGACCCCCGACCAGATGGTCGTCACGGCCGGCGCTCTCGCCGGGGTGGCCGTCGCCGCCAGGGCCCTGGTGTCGACCGGCGACCGGGTGCTGATGGAGTCGCCGACGTACCCCAACGCCATCGCGACGCTGCAGCGGACGGGCGCCCGGCTCGCGGGCGTCGACATCGACCCGTCCGGATGGGACGTCGACTCGGTGACCGCCGCGCTCCGGCAGGTCGGGCCGCGGGCGGCCTACCTCATCCCTGACTTCCACAACCCGACGGGCGCGCTGCTCTCGGCGGAGGACCGCGCTCGCCTCGCCGCCGGGCTCCGGTCGGCACGGACCGCCGCGATCGTCGACGAGTCGCTCGTCGACCTCGTCCTCGACGACGTGACCCTGCCGGCCCCCTTCGCGTCGTTCGCCCCGGACACCATCACCGTCGGCAGTGCCAGCAAGGCGTTCTGGGGCGGCTTGCGGATCGGCTGGCTGAGGGTCCCCGAGCCGCGGCAGGCAGCGGTCTTCGCCTCCCGGCTGTCCCTCGACCTCGGCGCCCCGGTCCTGGAGCAGCTCGTGCTGCTGCAGCTGCTGTCGCACGCCGATGAGCTGCTCGCCGTCCGCCGCGACGGCCTGCGACTCGCCCGCAACACCCTCGCCGACGCCCTTCACCAGGTGCTGCCCGCGTGGCGGGTGCCCGTACCGTCCGGGGGTCTGTGCCTCTGGGTCGAGCTGCCGGAGCCGGTGTCGTCGTCGCTGACCGCGGTCGCGGAGCGGCATGACCTGCTGCTCGCGAGCGGCCCGTCGTTCGCCCCGGAGGGCGGCCTGGAGCGCTACCTGCGGCTGCCCTTCACGCTGCCGCCGGACCAGCGCGGCGAGGCCGTGACCCGGCTGCGCGCGGCCTGGGAGGAGACACTCACCACCGCCGCGTCACGGCCGCGGGCCCGCACCCTCGTCGCCTGACGATCAGCGGATGCCGGCGGCGTCCATCCCGCGGAGCTCCTTCTTGAGCTCGTTGACCTCGTCGCGCAGCCGCGCCGCCAGCTCGAAGGAGAGCTCGCGGGCGGCCTCGTGCATCTGGTCCTGGAGCTGCTGGATGAGCATCGCGAGCTCGGCCCGCGGCATGCCCTTGACCGAGGCCAGGTGGGTGCCGCCCTTGCCGGCGGCGCCGGGCACGGGCGCCTTGCCACGGGACTGGTTGCGACCAGACCCACCGGCGCGGCCCCCGACGAGCTCCGGGTCCTGGCGCACGATGTCGTCGAGGATGTCCGCGATCTTCTTGCGGAGCGGCTGCGGGTCGAGCCCGCGCTCCTCGTTGTAGGCGATCTGCTTCGCCCGCCGACGGTTGGTCTCGTCGATCGCCTTCGCCATCGAGGGTGTGACGGTGTCGGCGTACATGTGCACCTGGCCCGACACGTTCCGGGCGGCGCGACCGATGGTCTGGATCAGCGACGTGCCGGAGCGGAGGAAGCCCTCCTTGTCGGCGTCGAGGATCGCGACGAGCGACACCTCGGGCAGGTCGAGGCCCTCCCGGAGCAGGTTGATGCCGACGAGCACGTCGAACACGCCTTGCCGCAGCTCCTTGAGCAGCTCGATGCGACGGATGGTGTCGACCTCGGAGTGCAGGTAGCGCACCCGGATGCCGAGGTCGAGGAGGTAGTCGGTGAGGTCCTCCGACATCTTCTTCGTCAGCGTCGTGACGAGCACCCGCTCGTCCTTGGCTGCCCGGACCTTGATCTCGTGAACCAGGTCGTCGATCTGGCCCTTGGTCGGCTTGACGACGATCTCGGGGTCGACCAGGCCGGTGGGGCGGATGACCTGCTCGACGACGTCGTTCTTCACGCGCGACAGCTCGTAGGGGCCGGGCGTAGCCGACAGGTAGACGGTCTGGCCGGTGCGCTGCAGGAACTCCTCCCACCGCAGCGGCCGGTTGTCCATCGCCGACGGCAGCCGGAAGCCGTGGTCGACCAGAGTGCGCTTGCGCGACATGTCGCCTTCGTACATGCCGCCGATCTGCGGCACCGTCACGTGCGACTCGTCGATGACGAGCAGGAAGTCCTCGGGGAAGTAGTCGAGCAGCGTGTGCGGGGCGGTGCCCTGGGCCCGGCCGTCGATGTGCCGCGAGTAGTTCTCGATGCCGTTGCAGAACCCGACCTGGCGCATCATCTCCAGGTCGTAGGTGGTCCTCATCCGGAGCCGCTGCGCCTCGAGCAGCTTGCCCTGCTTCTCCAGCTCGGCGAGCCGCTCCCCCAGCTCGGCCTCGATGCCCGCGGTCGCGCGCTCCATCCGCTCCGGCCCGGCGACGTAGTGCGTGGCCGGGAACACGAAGACCTCGTTGTGCTCCTCGATGACCTCGCCCGTCAGCGGGTGCAGGGTCATGACCCGCTCGATCTCGTCACCGAACATCTCGATGCGCACGGCCAGCTCCTCGTAGGCCGGGAACACCTCGATGGTGTCGCCGCGCACCCGGAAGGTGCCGCGCGTGAAGGCGAGGTCGTTGCGGGTGTACTGGATGTCGACGAACCGGCGCAGCAGCTTGTCGCGCTCGATCGTGTCACCGACGGTCAGCTTCACCATCCGGTCGACGTACTCCTGCGGCGTCCCGAGTCCGTAGATGCACGACACCGACGCCACCACAATGACGTCGCGCCGGGTGAGCAGCGACATCGTCGCCGAGTGCCGGAGCCGCTCGACCTCCTCGTTGACCGAGGAGTCCTTCTCGATGTAGGTGTCGGTCTGCGGGACGTAGGCCTCGGGCTGGTAGTAGTCGTAGTAGCTGACGAAGTACTCGACGGCGTTGTGGGGCAGCAGCTCGCGGAACTCGTTGGCCAGCTGCGCGGCGAGCGTCTTGTTCGGCGCCATGACGAGCGTCGGCCGCTGCACCTGCTCGACCAGCCAGGCCGTGGTGGCCGACTTGCCGGTGCCGGTCGCGCCGAGCAGTACCACGTCGGGCTTGCCAGCCTCCAGCCGCTTGGTCAGCTCCGCGATCGCGGCGGGCTGGTCACCCGCGGGCTCGTAGTCGGAGACGACTTCGAACTTCCGCTCGGACCGGCGCAGGTTGGTGTCGAGACGGGGCACGGTGGGGCGAACCCCGTGGGCGCCCTTGATCTCAGCCGGCATCCCTCCACGGTACGTCCGCCGTCCGACAGGTCACCTGCGGTAGAGGCTCTTGGCCTTCATGAGCGCCCGCCACTGCGGGTTGCCCGTGGTCTGCCAGGACCAGAGCGAGACCGCGCGGGCTCCCCACTGCTTCGCGGTGAGCAGGAACGAGCGCACGGACAGGTACGGGTGCGGGTCGGGCGCCAGGTACGGGGCGTCCAGCCGACCGTCGTACCCCTGTCCGACCGGCATGACCGGCTTGTGGAACCTGCGGAAGTACGCCATCGACTGGGCGGTCACGGCCGCCGGCGAGCGGTTGTACCAGTAGGCCATCGGCAGGATCGCGTCCGCGCGGCGGGCGGTGCTCGCGTAGGGGTAGCGGCCCCGCCGCACCTCGCTCGGCCACGGCACGGTGGCGAGGATCGACACGTCACGCGGGAGCCAGTGTCGCAGCTCGTCGTAGTAGCGGATCACGTTGCTGGCGTTGATCCTGGTGCCCTCGGCGGCCGTCTCGATGTCAGGGGCGACCGCGGCGATCCGCGGGCAGCCGCCGCAGCGGAACCGCGCGGCCATGGCGAGCCGGCGCGCGTCGGCCTCGGGGTTGCGCAGATCGGCGAAGTCCCACGCGATGACCCGGATGCCGGTGCCCCGGGTGGCCGGAAGGATCTGGCGGAGCGCCGGGCTGCCGATCGGGCCCATCCGGGTCGAGCCGGTCTGCACGAACAGGTGCGTCAGGCCCGCGGCCCGGGCCCGCTGCACGATGGCACGGCCGTTGCCGCCCTGGGTGCGGTCGAACTCGTGCAGCCACATGCCGGTGCCGCGCGGCAGCCAGCGCACGGGCTGCACGGCCGGCCGGCGGACCGCCCGCTTCTTGGCCGCCGCCTTGGGGACGACCTTCCTGCGCACGGGTGGCTTGGTGGGCGCGACCGTGACGACCTGCGGCGCCACCTGCGACGTCAGCCGCAGCGAGGCCCGTGCCGTCGCGGCAGCAGGAACCGGGCGCGAGGACGACCCGTGGACCGCCGCGATGCCGGTGACGAGAACGCCCAGGATCAGCGCGGCCAGGTAGCGGACGGCGCGGACGTGGTCGTGTCTCGGGGGCGGCACGGAGAGCACCGTAGGCCGCGGCTCGGCAGGTTCGTGCCAAAACGGCAGTCACCCGGGGGTGAGGTCCAGGTGACGTGCGAGCGCTTCGACCTGCTTCGTCAGGTCTGCCATGGTCCCGCCGTTGTCGATCACCCGGGTGGCGCTCGCCAGCCGGGTCTCGCGGGAGGCCTGCGTC
>JAWWOJ010000013.1:0-5789 GCA_033851885.1 Frankiales bacterium
TCCGGCGCGGTCGTCGAGCTCGGCGAAGCTCAGTTCGACGCCGTCGGCGATCAGGGCGGTCGACGCGCCGAGGTCACGGGCGCGCGCCGCGAACACCTCGCCTAATGAGAGCTCCGTCATGGCTCCATCCCGGTCACGCGCTTGTCACCTTTGCATGACCAGCGTAACGTACCAAACGGTTGGTTGTCTCCTGGAGGTGCCGTGAGCGTGGATCGCCAGGTGAGGCAGCTCGCGGCGGCAGCGGAGTCGGTCTGGGCGATCGTCGGGGATGCGACCGCGCTGCCCCAGTGGTTCCCCAGCGTGCAGAGCTGCCGGATGGAGGGCGCGCAGCGGGTCTGCGAGCTGCACTCCGGCGCGGTGATCGTCGAACAGATCCTGGTCAACGACCCGGAGCGCCGGGTTCTGCAGTACCGGATCACGGAGGGACTCGCGGTCGACCGGCACCTCGGCACCGTCGAGGTGACGGCCGAGGGCGACGACCGGTGCTCCGTCAGCTACACGACCGAGCTCGAGCCCGACGACCTGATGGCCGGCCTCGCGCTGTCCGTCGGGCGGGCCCTGGGCCGGCTCGCGGACCTCTGCGAGCCACCGCGAATCGTTGACTACCAATCGTTTGGTTGATAACGTCGTCCGTGTTGCAGCGTCGACACACCAGAGGGAACTCCCGATGCCCGAGGCATTCATCGTCGAAGCGGTCCGCACGCAGGTCGGACGGCGCGGCGGCAGTCTGAGCGCGGAGCACCCGGTGGACGTCGCGGCGCACACCCTCAGTGCCCTGATCGGTCGGGCCGGGATCGACCCCGCACGCGTCGACGACGTCATCCTCGGCGCGACGGACGCCGTCGGACCGCAAGCGGGCGACATCGCACGGCTGTCCTGGCTGGCCGCCGGCCTTCCCGAGTCCGTGCCCGGCGTCACGATCGATCGACAGTGCGGATCGTCCCAGCAGGCCGTGCACTTCGCGGCCCAGGCCGTCATGAGCGGCGTGCAGGACGTCGTCGTCGCTGGTGGCGTCCAGCTCATGAGCGTGGTGCCCCTCAACATCGCCTGGTCGGCGGGTGCGGACCTGCTGCACACGGACCCGTTCGCCACCAGCAAGAAGTGGCAACGGCGCTACGGGGGCCAGGACATCAACCAGTTCCGCGCCGCGGAGCTGATCGCCTCCAAGTGGGGGCTGACCCGCCCTCAGATGGAGGAGTTCGCCCTGGCGAGCCACCGGCGCGCCGCAACTGCCAGGGACCAGGGCTACTTCGAGCGCGAGATCGTGGCGTTCGGTGGCGGCTCCCAGGACGAGTGCCCCCGGCCCGACACGAGCCTCGAGCGCATGGCGTCGTTGCCGCCGCTCATCGAGGGCGGCGTCATCACCGCGGCGCTCTCGAGCCAGATCAGTGACGGGGCTGCCGCCCTGCTGGTCTGCTCCGAGCGGGCCGTCAAGGACCTGGGGCTGACCCCGCGGGCGAGGGTGCACACGATGTCGGTCTGCGGTGACGACCCCATCTACATGCTGACCGCCCCCATCGCCGCAACGCACGCTGCCCTCAGCCGTGCGGGCCTCGACGTCGGCGACATCGACCTCTTCGAGATCAACGAGGCGTTCGCCTCTGTCGTGCTGGCGTGGCAGCAGGAGATCGGCGCCGAGAGCGAGCGCATCAACGTCAACGGGGGCGCCATCGCTCTCGGGCACCCGATCGGTGCGAGTGGCGCCCGGATCATGGTCTCGATGCTGCACGAGCTCGAGCGTCGGGGCGCCCGCTACGGCTTGCAGTCGATGTGCGAGGGCGGCGGCCAGGCGAACGCGACCATCATCGAACGCTTGTGAGCGCACCTGCCGGATCGGTGTTCCGGGACCGCGTCCGCGCGTTCCTGGGCGAGCACCTCCCGGCCGACTGGACGGGCATCGGTGCCCTGCTGCCTGCGGCGCAGGACCAGTTCCGCGAGGAGTGGCGCGCGCTGATGCACAGCAACGGGCTGTTGGCCCTCACCTGGCCGACGCAGTACGGAGGCGCTGGGCTCGGCCCGCTGGAGCAGCTCATCGTCGCCGAGGAGTGCACCGCGGCAGGTGTTCCCCAGGGGGGACTGAACGACAACTTCGGCATCCAGATGCTGGGGTCCACCCTGCTTCGGTGGGGGACGGAGGAGCAGTGCCGGCACTACCTCCCGCGGATCCTGGCCGGCGACGACGTCTGGTGCCAGGGGTTCTCCGAGCCGGACGCCGGCTCGGACCTGGCCGGCCTGCGCACGCGGGCGGTCGCGAGCGAGGACCACTGGACCATCAACGGCCAGAAGATCTGGACCTCCTACGGGCACCTCGCGACGCACATCTTCGTCCTCAGCCGGACCGACCCGTCGGCCGGTAAGCACAGCGGCATCAGCCTCCTGCTCTGCGAGCTCGACCAGCCCGGCATCGAGGTCCGCCCGCTGAAGACGCTCACCGGCGAGGAAGAGTTCAACGAGGTCTTCTTCACCGACGCCCGCTGCCCGCTCGATGCCGTCGTAGGGCCTGTCAACGGCGGCTGGGCGGTCGCCATGGACTTGCTCGGGTACGAGCGGGGCGAGGCCGTCGCCACCCTGGGCACCCGCTTCCGCCGAGACTTCGACCGGCTGCACGATCTCGCGGCGGACCGCGGGCAGCTCGCCGACCCCGTGCTCGCGGAGCGGCTCGGTTACAGCCTGCAGCGCGTCGAGGAGATGCGCTGCCTCGGACGGCAGGCCGTCGACGGCTGGTTGGCTGGTCGGGACATCGGTGCTGAGTCCTCGCTGCACAAGCTGTTCTGGAGCGAGTGGCTGCAGATGACGACCGAGCTCGCGATGGACATCCTCGGATCCGCAGCCACCACGGCGAGCGGCACCGGGCTGCAAGGCGTCAGCTTCCCGGCGGCCGAGGCCGGGAGCGCCAACACGCCCAGCGTGTGGGCCGACTACTTCCTCCGGGCTCGGGCCGCGACCATCTACGCCGGCTCGAGCGAGATCCAGCGCAACATCATCGGGGAGCGGCTGCTGGGCCTCCCCAAGGAGCCGAGATGAGCAGCTCCGGCCGGCACCACGACGACGAGCACCGGCAGCTCCAGGAGACCCTCCGTCTGGTCCTTGCGCCCAGCACCAGTGCGTCGCGTCAGATCGCCGCCGTCGACCAGTGCGCGCCGACGGACGCGGAGCTCTGGACGAGGCTGTCGACCGAGGTCGACGTGCTGGGGGTCGCCACACCCGTCGAGCTCGGAGGCACGGGCGCCCCCCTGTCGTTCCTGGGGGTCGTGCTCACCGAGCTCGGGCGCGCCCTCTACTCCGGTCCGTACTTCTCGACCGTCGTGCTCGCCGGGCAGGCGCTGCTCGCGTCCGGCGACCATGTCGCGCAACAGGACCTGCTGCCGCGGATCGTGCAGGGGAAGCTGACGGCCAGCCTGGCAGGGCTGGCCCTGGGCACCGACGGGCTGATGGCCGCGGAGGGGGTCCGTGCCACCCGCGGCCCCGACGGCTGGCAGCTCGACGGCCGGGCCGAGGACGTGTGGGACGGCTGCGAGGCGGACCTGCTGGTCGTGCTCGCCCCGGCGGACCAGGGGACGATGTGCTTCGCCGTGGACCGGGATGCCCAAGGGCAGACCCGCACGGCGACCGGTGGGATGGACCTGACCCGTCGCTCGGCGCAGATCGACTTCGCAGGCGCGCCTGCACGACCTCTGGGCGCCTTCGACGCGGGCCAACGGGTCCTGGAGCACCTGCGCGTCCTCGTGCCCACGTGCCTGGCCGCCGAGCTCGTGGGCATCGCCGAGCACTGCGTCGATGTCGCCGTCCGGTACGCCTTGCAGCGGGAGCAGTTCGGTCGCCAGATCGGCAGCTTCCAGGCCGTGAAGCACCAGCTCGTCAACGCCTACATGGACAACGAGGCGGCGAAGTGCGTGACGTCCTACGCCCTTCGGGAGCCGGCCAGGTCGAGCTCTGAGGCCGTGAGCATGTCGCATGTCGCCAAGGCCGCCGCCTCGGACGCCGCGTACAAGTCGGCGGGGACGATGATCCAGACGCTGGGGGGCGTCGGCTACACCTGGGAGCACCCCGCTCATCTGTACTTGCGGCGCGCTGTCGCCGGACGCGCAGCGTTCGGGTCGCCTTCGGCACACCGCCGCGCGCTGCTCGCTGGTGCGGTGCGTGCTGGTGGCTGAGATCCGGTTTCCGGTCGACCCGGTGCACGTGATGCTGTTCGCCCGAGCCGTCTGCGACGACAACCCTGCCTACTGCGGCGAGGGTGCCGTCGTCGCGCCGCCCACCTTCACCGAGGCGCTCCAGCAGTTCATCCCGGGCTACCCGTGGCGCCCGCGGCCGGGGGAGCCCTGGCCCGCCTCGGCGAAGGGGAGCACGGTCGTGCTCCATGCCGAGCAGCGCTTCACCTACACCCGGCCGGTGCGCGTCGGAGAGGTTCTGGTGGCCCGGAAGCGCACCGGCAACAGCTGGCAGAAGCCCAGCCGCGCAGGCGGCGTCCTGAGCTTCCGGGAGATCGTCACCGACTTCTACGACGGCAACGACGCGGTCATCGTCAGCTCCGTTGCCGTCGAGGTCGAGCTGGGTGCCGATCGATGACCGGAACCCTCGCACCTGGCTGCTCGCGGACCGTGCTGCTGCACCCAGAGATCTCCCGCGCCACGATCGTGCAGTACGCGGGCGCCTCAGGCGACTACAACCCGCTCCATCACGACGAGCCGTACGCGGTCGAGCGCGCCGGTTACAGCTCGGTCATCGCGCACGGCATGTTCACCATGGGCCTGAGCGCCCGGCTCGTCACCGACCTGGTCGGCGTCGAGAGCCTGCGCGAGTACGCCGGCCGCTTCCACGCCCCGGTCGTGCCCGGCGACGCGCTCACGGGCACGGTCACCCTGACCGGGACCACCCCGTCAGCCACGGGGGTCCTGCACTGCTTCGAGGTACAGACGCTGAACCAGCACGGCCAGCTCATCTTCTCAGGGACGGCCGTTGCCGAGCTGCCCGCATGACGCAACAACTGACGCCGAGAGTAGGTGCGACCCACATGCAAGCGGTCATCGCGGGCTATCACGTCCTGCCGCCCGAGCCCGACATCCCCATGGCCCTCGACGAGATGATCTATACGGCCACGTCGGGAGCGCTGCGTGACGCCGGCCTGGGCATCGCGGACGTCTCGGGCTCGTTCATGGCGGCATCCGACCTGTACGACGGACGAGCCATCTCGACCATGACCCTCACCGGTTCGACCGGCTCGTTCCGACGTAACGAGATGCGCGTCTGCAACGACAGCCTCGCCGCCCTGATGCTCGCGGTGGCCGACATCGAGTCGGGGGTCTCCGACGCCGTCATCGTCTGCACGTGGAGCAAGCTGAGTGACGCCGACCGCGACTCGATCCTGCCGCTGGGCCTTGAGCCGGTGTACTCACGGGGTCTGGGGTTCCATCCCGGGGTCGCGCTCGCACTGCGCACGTCGGCTGAGCGAGCAGCGCCGACCCGGTTGGCTCCGACCGCCGTGCGCAGCGTGGACGTCGCCACGGCGCTCATCCTCACGCGCCTCACCCCGGGGCGTCGCCGCCGCGCCGACGTCGTCGGGATCGGCGCCTCGACGGGGCCCTACCTGCGGCCCGGGGACCCCGTGCTCGCGCCGGTCGCGAAGGCGGCGGCCGCGGCGTTGGCGAGCGCGGGCCGCAAGGCCGGTGACGTCAGCCGGGTCCGTGTCGGGGGCATGCAGCACCTCGATGACGCCTCCATCGCGGACGCCGTCGGCGTCCCCGTCGACCTGGTCGCCCGACGACCTGAGCGCTACGTGGACCTGGGCT
>JAWWOJ010000018.1:0-16652 GCA_033851885.1 Frankiales bacterium
CGGTAGAGCAGGCCGATATTGTCCGGGACGGTACGCGCGGTGTTCACATCGTGAGTGACGATCAGCATGGTCGCCTCGATCTGCGCGTTGAGGTCGACGATCAGCTGGTTGAGGTAGGACGTGCGCACCGGGTCGAGGCCTGAGTCGGGCTCGTCGAAGAGCAGGATCTGCGGGTCGAGCACGAGGGCGCGGGCGAGCCCGGCGCGCTTGCGCATGCCGCCGGAGATCTCGCCGGGAAGCTTGCGCTCGGCACCGGTGAGGCCGGTGAGCTCCATCTTCTCGAGGACGATCGACTTGATCTCCTTCTCCGTCTTCTTCGTGTGCTCACGGAGCGGGAAGGCGATGTTGTCGAAGAGGTTCTGGGAGCCGAAGAGCGCACCGTCCTGGAACAGGACCCCGAAGAGCTTGCGGATCTCGTAGAGCTCGCGCTCGCGGACCTTGGTGATGTCACGGCCGTCGATGGTGATGGAGCCGTTCTCCGGCTTGAGCAGACCGATCAGCGTCTTGAGGAAGACGGACTTGCCGGTGCCCGAGGGGCCAAGCAGAACGCTGATCTCGCCGGCCGGGAGGGTGAGGGTGACGTCCTCCCAGATCGTCTGCCGCCCGAAGCGCTTCGTGAGGTTCTCGACGCGGATCTCGACACCCACTGCGGGACTCCACTCGAAGCTCGTCGGACAGGCCACGGCAGCACCGGACCCCGGTCACGGCAGATCTGGAAGGGTCGCCCCAAGATCGCTGTGACCGTACTCACAGGTAGGTACCCCCGGAGAATACGTGCGTACCGCCCACCTGGCCGAACCGGGTTGTTGCGGTTACGCAACGCCGGAGGGGCGGTCGCCTCTCGGCGTGCCGCCCCTCCGGGAACGTGCGGGTCCTACTTGAGGGTGACCTTGGCGCCGGCACCCTCGAGGGCCGCCTTCGCCTTCTCGGCGGCCTCCTTCGTGACCTTCTCCAGGACCGGCTTCGGCGCGCCGTCGACGAGGTCCTTGGCCTCCTTGAGACCGAGGTTCGTGAGGGTGCGCACCTCCTTGATGACCTGGATCTTCTTGTCGCCGGCCTCTTCGAGGATGACGTCGAACTCGTCCTGCTCGGCCGACTCCTCGGCAGCCGCGCCGCCACCACCGGCGGCCGGGGCGGCCGCGACGGCGACAGGAGCCGCGGCGGTGACGCCGAAGGTCTCCTCGAACTGCTTCACGAACTCCGAGAGCTCGATGAGCGTCATCTCCTTGAACTGCTCGAGCAGCTCGTCGGTGCTGAGCTTCGCCATGATGGCGTCTCCTTTGGTTGGTGCCGGTTTCCGGCGGATCGGGGTGGTGTTCGGCCGGAGCCGGTCAGTCGCTGTCGGTGCTCTCGGGTGTGCTGTCGGCGGTGCTGTCGGCCTCGGCGACAGGCGCCTCGGTCGTGTCCTCGGGGGCTGGCTCGTCAGCGGGCTCGTCAGCGGGCTCGGCGGCCGCGGGCGCGCCCGCTCCACCGGCGAGGATGCTGGGGTCCTGCTGCGCCTTCGCCTCGAGGGCGCCGACCGCGCGAGCGGCCTGCGCCAGCGGGGCAGCGAACAGGTAGACGGCCTGCGTGAGCGAGGCCTTCATGGCGCCGGCGAGCTTCGCGAGCAGGACCTCACGCGACTCGAGGTCGGCGAGCTTCTTGATCTCGTCGGCCGTGAACGCCTTGCCGTCCATGACGCCGCCCTTGACGACCAGGGCCGGGTGGGCCTTGGCGAAGTCACGGAGCGCCTTGGCGGCGTGGACCGGGTCCCCGGTGACGAACGCGACGGCAGTGGGGCCGGCGAGCAGGTCGTCCAGACCCTCGAGACCGGCGTTGCCGGCCGCGATCTTGGTCAGGGTGTTCTTCACGACCGAGTAGGTCGTGTCCGCGCCGAGCGCCGTGCGCAGCTCCTTGAGCTGCTTGACCGTGAGGCCGCGGTATTCGGTGAGGAGGGCTGCCTGAGCGCTGGAGAAGCTCGCGGTGAGCTCGGCCACGGCGTCGCCCTTGTCGGGACGGACGGTGGCCCTCTTGTGCTCGACGGCGTCGCTGGTGATGGCGGTCATCGGGCTCCTTCCGGTTCTTGCCACCGGTCGGGCCCCGGAACGACAGACGCCCCGGCGCAGAGGCGCACGGGGCGGGTCACCCCGACCGGAGTCGGAGCTTCTCGTCGTACACACCTGCGCGGGTCGCCCGCCGGAGCGGGACCTTCTGCACTCTCGAGAGAGCGCGACCTGCGGTCTTTGGCTGTATCAGAGGCTAGCAGAGGTCAGCTGTCGCTGCCGTCCTCGAGCAGGTTGCGGGTGCGGTTCGGGTCGACCTGGATGCCGGGGCCCATGGTCGTGGCGACGGTGACCTTCTTGAGGTACTTGCCCTTGGCCGACGCCGGCTTCGCCCGGCTGACCTCGTCGAGGGCGGCGGCGTAGTTCTCGACCAGCTTGCTCTCGTCGAAGGAGGCCTTGCCGATGACCAGGTGCAGGTTGGCAGCCTTGTCGACCCGGAAGTTGACCTTGCCGCCCTTGATCTCGTTAACGGCCTTGGTCACGTCGGTGGTGACGGTGCCGGTCTTCGGGTTGGGCATCAGGCCACGCGGACCGAGCACGCGGGCGACCTTGCCGACCTTGCCCATCAGGTCGGGGGTGGCGACGGCGGCGTCGAAGTCGACCCAGCCCTTGCTGACCTTCTCGATGAGCTCGTCGGCACCGACCTCGTCGGCACCGGCGGCGAGCGCCTCGGCGGCCTTCTCGCCCTGCGCGAAGACGATGACGCGGGCGGTCTTGCCGGTGCCGTGCGGCAGGTTGACCGTGCCGCGGACCATCTGGTCGGCCTTGCGGGGGTCGACGCCGAGGCACATCGCGACCTCGACCGTCGCGTCGTACTTGGTGGTGTTGGTCTCCTTGGCGAGGCGCACGGCCTCGAGCGGGGAGTAGAGCCTGTCCTGGTCCACCTTGGCCGCAGCCGCGGTGTATGCCTTGCCGTGCTTCATGTCTGCTTCTCTCTGTCTGTGGTGCTGGCGGGCCGGGTGGCCCTCCCACGTGGAGCGTCAGTCGGAGATGGTGATGCCGCTCTGGCGAGCGGTGCCCTCGATGATCTTGGCCGCGGCCTCGAGGTCGTTGGCGTTGAGGTCCTGCATCTTCGCCTGGGCGATCTCGTTGAGCTGCGCGCGGCTGATGCTCCCGACCTTGGTCTTGTGCGGGGTCGGGGAGCCCTTGTCCACACCGGCGGCCTTGAGGATCATCCGGCCGGCGGGCGGCGTCTTCGTGATGAAGGTGAAGGACCTGTCCTCGTAGACCGTGATCTCGACGGGGACGATGTCCCCGCGCTGGCTCTCGGTCTGCGCGTTGTAGGCCTTGCAGAACTCCATGATGTTGACGCCGTGCTGACCGAGGGCAGGGCCCACGGGCGGGGCGGGCGTCGCGGCGCCGGCCTTGATCTGGAGCTTGATGAGGCCCGCGACCTTCTTCTTGGGAGGCATGTCTGATTCCTTGTGAGTGAGCCTGTTAGAGCTTGGCGACCTGGTTGAACGACAGCTCGACGGGCGTCTCGCGGCCGAAGATCGACACCAGGACCTTGAGCTTCTGGCTGTCGAGGTTGATCTCGTTGATCGTCGCCGGCAGCGTCGCGAACGGGCCGTCGGTGACCGTGATGGACTCGCCGACCTCGAAGTCGACGGCCTTCTGCGCGACGACGACCTTCTGCTTCGGCGGCGCGAGCTGCTTGACGACCTCGTCGACCGTCAGCGGCGTGGGGCGCGACGTCTGGCCGACGAAGCCGGTGACGCCGGGGGTGTTGCGGACCGCGGACCACGACTCGTCGGTGAGGTCCATCCGGACGAACAGGTAGCCGGGCAGCTTCTTGCGCGTGACCTGCTGACGCTTGCCGCCCTTGACCTCGGTGACCTCCTCGGTGGGCACCTCGATCTGGAAGATGTAGTCCTCCATGTTGAGGCTGCTGATGCGGCTCTCGAGGTTGGTCTTCACCTTGTTCTCGTAGCCGGCGTAGGAGTGCACGACGTACCAGTCGCCCGGGAGGTCGCGCAGCGCCGCGCGCAGCTCGTCGGACGGGTCCATCGGCTCGCCGGGCGCCTCCTCGAGGGTCGGTTCGGCAGCGCTCTCGACGGTCTCGGCGGTCTCGGGAGCGAGGTACGAGGGGGCCGCGTCGGTGCCGCTCTCGACGGGGAGCACCTCCGGGACCTCCGAGTCGTGGGGTCCGCCGACGATCTCCTCCTGCTGCTCGTCGACGGCGGCGGGCGCCTCGTCGGCAGTGGTGGGCGTGTCGTCCATCTGGATCACGTCGTCCTGTCCTGAGGGTTCTGTCATGGGAGGTCCTACTTGCCGAAGACGGCGAGGACGCCCTTGGCGAAGACGAAGTCGAAGGCGGACACGATGAGTCCCATCACGACCACGAAGACCAGCACGACGCTGGTGTAGGTGATCAGCTCAGTGCGGGTCGGCCAGATGACCTTGCGCAGCTCGGCGACGACCTGGCGGACGTAGGTGACGACGCGCGTGATCGGGTTGCCCCTGCGAGCGCTCTCGCGGTCGCGGGACGCCGGCGCCGTTGCCGTGCTCTCGCTCACAGTCCGTCCTCTCCTGTCATGAGTCCTGTCATAAGTCTCGGTGGGTCACTCGGTGCAGCAGGGGTGACAGGAGTCGAACCTGCGACATCCGGTTTTGGAGACCGGCGCTCTGGCCAGCTGAGCTACACCCCTAGGCTCCCGAACCGGCCGCCGCCGGGCGCGCCGGAGCGGAGGCGTCAGGCCCCAGACGGACCAGTGTAGGGCGTCACCGGTTCGGCACCCAAGTGGCAAGACGGTTGCCTGCACCTGGGACGATAGGAGGTATGAGCCACAGCCCCACGACTCACCGCCCCGTCCATCGGGTCTCCCAGCGGATCGGCGCGATCGCCGAGTCGGCGACGCTGGCCGTGGACGCGAAGGCGAAGACGAAGAAGGCCGCCGGTGAGGACGTCGTGGGCTTCGGTGCGGGCGAGCCCGACTTCCCGACTCCGGCCCCGATCGTCGCGGCGGCGGTGGCGGCGTGCCAGAACCCGGCCAACCACCGCTACACCCCCGCCGGCGGCTTGCCGGAGCTCAAGCACGCGATCGCCGAGAAGACCAAGCGCGACAGCGGCTACCACGTCCACCCCGCGCAGGTGCTCGTCACCAACGGCGGCAAGCAGGCGGTCTACGAGGCGTTCGCGAGCCTGCTCGACCCCGGCGACGAGGTGCTGCTCCCGGCGCCGTACTGGACGACCTACCCGGAGGCCATCAAGCTGGCCGGCGGCGTCCCGGTCGACGTCGTGACGACCGAGGAGCAGGGGTACCGGGTCACCGTCGAGCAGCTCGAGGCAGCCCGCACCGGGCGCACGAAGGTGCTGCTCTGGTGCTCCCCCTCGAACCCGACCGGCGCTGTCGCCTCCGCGGAGGAGGTCGAGGCGATCGGCAACTGGGCCCTGCACCACGGCATCTGGGTCGTCGCGGACGAGATCTATGAGCACCTCGTCTACGGCGGTGCCGAGCACGTCTCCATGCCGGTGGCCGTACCGGAGCTGGCCGAGCAGTGCGTCGTGGTCAACGGCGTCGCGAAGACCTATGCCATGACGGGCTGGCGGGTGGGCTGGCTGATCGGCCCGATCGACATCGTGAAGGCCGCCACCAACCTGCAGTCGCATGCCACCTCCAACGTCTCCAACGTGTCGCAGCGGGCGGCCCTCGCCGCCCTCGAGGGCGACTTGTCGGCCGTGGCCGAGATGCGCGACGCCTTCGACCGCCGCCGCCAGACGATGGTGAAGCTGCTCAACGAGATCCCGGGTGTCGCGTGCCCGGAGCCGTTCGGCGCCTTCTACTGCTATCCGTCGATCAAGGCGCTGCTCGGCAAGACCCTCCGGGGCACGACCATCGACAGCTCCGCGCAGCTCGCGGAGCTGGTGCTCGACGAGGTGGGTGTGGCCGTCGTGCCCGGCGAGGCCTTCGGCACCCCGGGCTACTTCCGGCTGTCGTACGCCCTGGGTGACGACGACCTCGTGAAGGGCGTCAGCCGGCTCGCCGAGCTGCTGTCCGAGGCTCGATAGCAGCGGCGAGCAACGCGAGCTCGGCGCTGACCTCGGCGGCGCGCTCGAGCTGCACCATGTGCCCCGCCCCGGGATAGACCCGCAGCCGCGCGTGCGGCAGCGCCGCGGCGAGTGCCCGGCTGTGCGCGAGCGGACAGATCCGGTCCTCGGTGCCCACCAGGATCGTCACGGGCACCTTGCTGAGCACCGACAGTGCCGCGAGCCGGTCGTGCAGCGGGAACGTCTCGAAGAAGTCGGCGACCGTGTGCGCCGAGTTGCTCGTGTAGACCTCGAGCGTCTTGCGCACCGCTGTCGGGTCGGCGCCCCGCCGGGGACCGCGGCCGAACAGCAAGGGCCGCAGGAACGGCTGCGGCAGCGGCTTGCGCCCGGCGTCCTCCCACCGGCGGCCCCGCTCCATGGCGCCGGGCAGCGCCTTCCGGATCATGGCCGCGAGCCGCGGTGGCAGCCCCCACGCCACCTCCGCGAGGCCGCCGCCGGAGGTGGCGACCAGGCCGGCGGCGAGCAGCCGGGTGCCCACCTGGTCGGGGTACTGCTCGACGTAGGACATGACCGTCATGCCGCCCATCGAGTGGCCGGCGACGACGACAGGACCCGCGGCCGCCTGGTCGATGACGGCATGGAGGTCGCGACCGAGCTGCTCGATGGTCGCGGAGTCCTTCGGCGCCCGGGCCGACCGGCCGTGCCCGCGCTGGTCGTAGGTGACGACGCGCAGGTCCGGTCGGGTCTCGGTCAGGGCGGCGACCTGCAGGTCCCACAGCCGGTTGGACAGGACGTAGCCGTGCGCGAGCACCACGGTCCCGCTGGGGTCGTCAGGTCCGGAGATCTCGGCGTGCAGGACCGTGCCGTCGTCGGCGGTGACCGAGGCGTCGTGCGCGCTCAGTGCTGGCCAGACCGATCCCGGCGCGCGGCGCCGCCGCCTGGCGACAGCCACTCCGGCCGCGGCGGCAACAGCGAGGGACCTACGGCGCATGGGCGGCGAGATTACCTGCGAGGCGATGTCACAGCCAGGACGGCGTTTGCCGTCGCGACGACCAGGTCGGCCAGCAGGGCAGCGGCGGCCTCCGGCGCCAGCCGCCGGTCCTGGCGCAGCGCAGCCCACGCCGGCCCGCCGGCGACGACGTGCAGGGCATCGACCGCCCGCGTCGCCGCGACACCGTCCAGCCTGGCGAGCTCGGGGGCGAACAGGGTGCGGACCTCGCTGTCGCCGAGCGCGACGAACCGCTGCCGATTGCGCTGCATCTCCGGGCTGAGCCCTTCCCGCAGCGTCGCCGCCTGGGAGATCGGCAGCAGCCACTCGAGCACGACCGCGCGGGCCTCGGCGAAGCGCCGGGCACGGTCGTCGAGGTCGAGCCGGCCCGGCTCGTCGGCCCAGCCTGCGGTGAACGCGATCGACAGCTCCCGGACCTGCGCCATCGCGCGCTGGCCCGCCTCCGCGTAGAGGCTCTCCAGGTCCGCGAAGTGCCCGTAGACCGTGCGCAGCGCGACACCGGCGCGCTCGGCGACCCGTCCGGCGGTGGGGCTGAGGTCGCCGTCCAGGTGCAGGCCGAGTAAGGCGTCGATGACCGCGGCGCGGGTGCGGGCCGACCGGGCGAGGCGGCCGTCGGCAGGAGCGGTGGCCGTCACAGCCGGGGCACCGATCCCTTGCGCGCCACCCGGAACCTGCCCAGGCCGCGCTCGGCCCTCTCCAGCTCGGCTCCCCCCGTCAGCCGACCGAGGACTCCGAGGGGCCCGTGGCCGAGCAACCCGAAGAAGGCGGTGAGCAGCAGCGCCTCGAGCAGCACGACCATCCGGGCGTGCCCGTCGTCGCCCACGACGCGACGCACCGTGGCCGCGGCGCTCACCGGCTGCGCGGGGAGCTGTGGACCAGGGCCGACCGACGTCGGCGCGACCTGTGGCACCACAGGCACGGCGGGTACGACGGGCGCGACCACCCCCGGCACGGGGGCGATGCCCGGGAGGACCGCCGGGGCGACGGGTGCCGGCACCGCCGAGGCGGGCGGCTGCGTGACGTCGGGCTCCGTGACCGTCAGGGCGGTCGCTGTCGGGTGCAGCACGACGAGCCGGTCCGCGACGCCGGGGACGAGCGCGACCGACAGCACGCCGCTGTCCGAGGCGAGCTTGCCGATGTCGGGGAACGTCAGGGTCGTGCCGTCGGCGGAGAGCTCGCCGGGGACGACCCGCGAGAGGTCGGGGGGCGGCGCGTCCTCGATGGCGCCGTCCTCGGCGGGCTGCCAGGTCGTGGTCGTCGGGTAGGCCCGGACGTCGGTCGCCTGCGCGCCGGACGCGAGCGTCAAGGTCAGCGCGGTAACGCTCGCGCCCTCGGGCACGGCGTAGCGGAGCGCGGCGTACGCCGTCGGTGCCGGTGCGGTGCCGGGCAGGTTGCGCTGGACGTCTCCGCCCTGCAGCAGCAGGTCGCCGGGGGCCACGTCGGGCGGCGCCGGCGGCGCGAGCGGTGCTCCAGCGCGGTGGGTGGCGCTCCACCACCCGGCCGCGTCGGGGGCCTGGGCGTGGGCCGTCCCGGGGAGCAGCGCACCGAGCGGCGCCAGCAGGGCGACCACCACGAGCCGCTTCACGCGAGGACCCCCGAACGTGAGATGTGCGCCCCGGCGCCGGTACCCAGGTAGGACGCGACGACCTGCGGATCGCGGATCACCTCCAGCGGCGTGCCCTCGGCGATGACGGTGCCGAGTTCGAGCGCGATCAGCCGGTCACTGACTGCGGTGATCAGCGGCATGTCGTGCTCGATGACGAGCATCGCGCAGCCCGTCTCGACGCGGATCCGCTCGAGCAGCGGGCCGAGCGCCTCGGTCTCTCGCTGGGCGATGCCGCTGCTCGGCTCGTCGAGGACGAGCACCGTGGGATCGTGGGCGATGGCCATGGCCAGGTCGACGACCCGGCGGCTGCCGGTCGACAGCTCGCTCACGAACTTGTCGCGGAAGGCGCCGAGCTGCATGAGCTCGACGAGGTCGGCGACGGTCCAGGCGATGTCCTCCTCGACCTCGCGTGCGGCGGGGAGCCCGAGCCCGCTGGCGAGGTGGTCGCGCACCTCGAGGTGGCGCTCGAGGGACAGCGCGATGTTCTCGGCGACCGTGAGTGAGGGGAAGATCCTGGCGTCCTGGAAGGACCGGCCGAGCCCGACCCTGGCGCGCGCGTCCGGGGTCCACCGGGTCACGTCCTCGCCGAGCAGCCACACGCGGCCGGAGGCCGGTGGCACGAACCCGGAGAGCAGGTCGAACAGCGTCGTCTTGCCCGCGCCGTTGGGCCCGATGAGGCCGAGGATCTCCGCCTCGCGCAGCACCAGGGACACCTCGTGCACGGCCCGGATGCCCCCGAACGACACCGACAGCGCCTCCGCCTCGAGGACGACGGAACGGTCCTCGACCGGCACCGTGCCCCGCTCGGCCCGGGCCACGGCCGTCGTCGGACGGCCGGCGCCCTCGAGGAAGACCGAGCGGACGATGTCGTCTCGCTCGAGCAGCTCGGCTGTCGGTCCCTCGAAGCGCACCTCGCCCTTCTCCATGAAGTAGGCCCGGTCGGCGAGGGTGAGCGCGACGTTGACGGACTGCTCGACGAGGACGACCGCGGCACCCGCTGCGTTGATCTCGCGCACGAGGACGAGCAGCTGCTCGACGATCGTGGGGGCGAGCCCGAGCGAGAGCTCGTCGATGATCAGCAGGTCGGGCTTGGCGAGGAACGCCATGCCGAGGGCGAGCTGCTGCTGCTCCCCGCCTGACAGGTTGCCCGCCAGCTGGTCGTAGCGTTCGCGGAGCCGCGGGAACAGGGTGAGGACGTGCTCGCGGCGCTCCTCCAGCTCGGGGTCGTCGCGGAGCAGCCAGGCGGCGGCCGTGAAGTGCTCGGAGACGGTCAGCGTCGGGAAGACGCCGCGACCACCCGGCACCTGCACCACCTTGAGCTTCGCCATGCCGACGGGGCCCAGCCTCGTCACGTCCCGGCCGAGGAACGTCACGCTGCCACCGGTGGCAGGCAGCAGCCCGGAGACCACGCGCAGCAGCGTCGACTTGCCGGCGCCGTTGGTGCCGAGCAGCGCGAGGATCTCGCCACGCCGCACCTCGAGGTCGACGTCGAAGAGCACCTGTACGCCGTCGTAGCCGGCGTCGACGCCCCGGCAGACGAGCACCGCATCCTCCGACGTCACCATCGCCGCGACCCCGGACCCGCCGGCGGTGACCGCGACGCGGCGGTCGGCGACCAGCGACGGCACGAGCAGCTCGTGCCGTCGGGCGACCGAGCGCAGCCACCGGTCACGCAGCCCGTACCAACCGGAGCCGATCCCGCCCGGAGCGAAGGTCAGGACGAACAGCGCGCTGCCGTGGATGAAGAAGGTGTCGATGAACTCCGTCGTGCTGTTGAACCCGAAGAGGTGCTGCAGCGGCTGCAGCAACTTGAGCCCCTCGAACATCACCGCACCGGCGATGGCCGGGCCGACGCCCGAGAGCCCACCGATCACGGAGAAGACGAAGACCTCGATGGAGAAGTCGACGACGAACGAGCTGGTGTCGAGCGTGCCCTGCTGGTAGACGAACAGCGCACCGGCCACCGCGGCGAGGAAGCCGCTCATCGCGAACGCCGACAGCCGCGTGACGGTGGCCGAGACGCCGTAGGCCTGCGCGGCGCGGACGTTGTCACGGACCCCGATGAACAACCGCCCCGACCGGGAGGTGCGCAGCGCTCTGGCCATCAGCGCGGCCAGCACCAGCCCGGTGAGGCAGACGTAGTAGAAAGCCGTGCCGCTCGACGTGTCGACGCGCGACCAGAGCACCGGTCTCGGGATCGACACGTCGTACGTCGGAAGCACCGACCCGAGGAAGTCGCGGTTGAGGACGATGCCGTGCACCGTCGCAGCGAAGGCCAGTGTCACGACGGCGAGGAACAGCCCCTGCACCCGGAGCGCGGGCACGCCGATGAGGACGGCCACCACGGCCCCGGCGACGCCCGCCAGCGCGACGGAGACGAAGAAGTCGCTGTCGGCCCGGGACGCGAGGCTGCCGGCGACGGCGGCACCGATGCCCGCGAACGCCCAGTTGCCCAGCGAGATCTGGCCGGCCCAGCCCGACAGGACGACCATCGAGACGGCGAGCATCGCGCAGATCACGATGAAGCTCGCGTGGTCTGCGCGGGAGGTGCCGAGCAGGTACGGCGCACCGAGCGCGAGTCCCGCGACGGCCGCCGCCCCGAGGCCCCGCGCCACCCGCACCTCCCGGAGGTCGCGGAGCTCGAGAGGGATGGGCCGGTGCTCCTGCAGCACCCGGAAGCTGGAGACGCCTGAGTCGAGAGCACGGACGAAGGTGCGGCGGCGGACCAGCAGTGCCACCAGGACGACCGGCAGGACCAGTCCGGTCGCCAGGTCCGGGTGGCTGGTGAACGTAGCGCCCTGTTCCATGACGCCCAGCCCCATCCCCGCACCGAGCGCGACCGGCAGGCTCTCCATCCGCGCGATGACCGCGGCAGCGAGCCCGTAGAGGAGCACCACCGGGGTGACACCGGTGCCGACCGGCAGGCCGATGACCGGACCGCGGAGGAACGCGGCGGTGCCTGCCAGCACGGTGGCGATGACCCAGACCGTCGTGGTCACGCGCTGCACCGGGATGCCCAGCAGGACCGCCCTGTCGGAGTTCTCGGCCGACGCGCGGATGGCGATGCCGATCCGCGAATAGCGCAGCAGCGACGCCAGGCCGAGGCAGGCGACACCCGCCACGACCACGACGGCCAGGTGGTCCCCGTTGAGGACGAAACCGTTGCTGTTGTAGGTGAAGTGCGTGAAGGGGCTGGGGAAGCTCACCGGAGCGAGGTCCTGGCCGGCCAGCCAGGAGGGTTCGTAGGACTCGAGGAACGTCAGCAGGTAGCCGACCCCGATCGTCACCACCGTCACGATGAGCCTGGGCCGGTTGGCGAACCTGCGCAGCATGAAGGCCTCGATGAGCACGCCGACCACGACCGACCCCGCGAGCATCACGAGCACACCGGCCCAGTAGGGCCAGCCCCGGCCCACGACCAGCAACAGGCCGGCGAGCGCCGGGAACGAGCCCATCGCCGCGACCGCGAAGTTGATGATGCGGGCCGCGCGGTAGATGAGGATCAGACCGAAGCCGACCAGTCCGTAGAGGGTGCCGATGACGGCACCGTTGATGAGGTAGCCGCGGCCGATGCCGTCCCAGTAGGGGATGCCGAGCAACGAGCTGGAGTGGCCGCGGCCGAACATCACCTCGGCGAGCAGCACGACCCCGACAGCCGCGAGCACGGCGCGACCGGTCGAACGCAGCACAGTCAGATCCCAGCGGGCAGCGACGGCTCGCCGCGGGTCCAGTCACCGATCCGGTAGCGACGGCCGCCGTTCAGCGCGACGTAGGCGCCGGCCTTGCCGTCGATCGGCGAGATCGCGTTGGCGTCCCAGTAGGCCTCCTTGGCGTCGGACACGGCGGTGTAGTCGCCGCGGCCGAAGTGCGTCCAGGTGACGTGCGGGTCGCGGCTCTGCGCGAACGGCAGGGTGTCGACGCTGCCCGACAGCAGGGCCTGTTCGAACGTGCCGGGGTTCAGGGTCGGACCGGCCATCTGGATGCCGGCGGCGATGACGGCCCAGTAGCCCCACTGCAGCTCGGCGCTGTTGTAGGCGTTGCCCTTGCGACCCGCCGCCCGCCAGGTGATCGAGGCCTCCTGCTGGCCCAGCGGTCGGTAGACGACCGTGTCGCTCGGGCCGAACGCGTGCTTCCACTGCTGGGCGTCGTAGAGCCGCGCCAGGATGTCGTAGTCGATGAGCCCGCTGCCGACCAGGAGGTGCTCTGGGAACCAGTTCTGCGACGTCATCGCCTTGGTGCCGAACGCTGGGGCGATCGGGTCGGCGAAGTACATCACCGTCGTGGCGCCGGCTCCGCGGGCCTGCGCCACCTGCGACGTGGCCTGCGAGGAGGCCGTCGCGGTGTCCGGCGAGTAGGGCACGTCGACGACCTCGGTCCCACAGCCCTTGATGAGCTGCTCGAGGTGCTGGGCGGGCTCGGTGTTGACCTGGGTCTGCGGGTAGAACACGGCCACCTTTCGGGTCTTGGCCTGCAGGTCCGCCGTACCCGCGAAGCGCGCCTTCTTCCCGGCCAGCTTCTTGCAGAAGTACTCCCCGGCCAGCTGCGCCTGGTAGTCACCGCCCATCGTCACGTCGTAGTGGTAGGGCCGATGGCCGGTGCTGAACGAGTCCTGGAAGTGCCAGCCACCGAAATTGATGACGTGCAGCTTGGAGAGCTGGTCGAAGAACGCGGGCGCGTTGGTGTTGTTGTCGTAGAGCACGGCGAACGGGTGTCGACTGCCCACCAGGGCCTTGGCGTCGTCACGCATGCACGAGTCGACCGGCGGTGCGGACTCGCACGGCGACTGCCAGAAGCTCATCTTGACCTTCCGCCCGTAGAGCTCGTAGTGGGCGTTGATGAAGTCCTCCATCGCGGAGATGAACGCCTGCTGGTCCTTCGGGTCGCTGTAGAGGCCGATCGACTGCAGCAGGCCCTTCACCACCGGGTTGTCCTTCTCCCGGAAGTACACGAGGTTGATCGTCGTCCCGGTGACGCCCGGGTAGGTCGCGCCGGGGTTGCCGGTGTGGGGTACGCAGCGCGGCGCCTGCGGGAAGTCGAGGAACTGCTTCGCCCCGTGGCAGCGGCTGGTGTCCGCCCCGACAGGGACGCGGCCGGTGGTCGTGCCCGCGCCGGTGCCTGTCGTACCTGCCGAGCCGGAGGTGCCGGACCCGCCGCCCGACCCGCCGCTGGTCCCCGCGCTGGCGCCGTTGCCGCCGCCGGGCAGCACCGGAGCACCCGCGCTTCCGGGCGGCCCGCCCGCCTGCGTGGTGCTGCCGGCGAAGGTGGGGGCCTGCTCGACCCTGCCCTTCGAGGGTGCGACGGCCACCAGCACCAGCTGGGCGGCGATGACAGCGACGAACGGGGCGTAGCGCTTGGCTGGGACCACGGCGGAGGCGTCCTTCGGGGGGTCGGTTTGTTGCACGCGAGGTGCAATGACCCACTTTGGGGTGATCCGGGTCACACTGGCAAGGGAGGTCCCTGCCGTCAGCCGGTCCGCTGCCCGGGGAGCTGCGCGAGGGCGAGCGCCTCGAGCCCGACCGCGTAGCCCGCCGCCATCAGGCGCGGGGTCTGGCTGAAGTCGCGCATCTCGATGCGCCCCAGGTCGGGCCGGCGCAGCCGGATCACGCGCTGGTCCGGCCGCACGCCGAGGAGCGGGCGGTCGAGCTGGGCGCGGCTGATCGCGAACGCCTGCAGCAGGACGTCCAGGGCGGTCATCCGGTCGTCCTGGCGGCCCAGCGTGCCGCCGGAGGTGTCCACGACCCAGACCCGCTCGGCACCGAGCTCGAGCGCCCGCTCGACCGGGACCGGGCAGACCACGCCGCCGTCGACGTGCAGCGACCCGCCGAGCATCACGGGCGGGAACAGCGCCGGTAGGCAGGCGCTGGCGGTGAGCACCGCCACCGGGTCACCATCGGCCCACCAGGCCGGCTGCCCGGTGACGAGGTCGGTGGTGACGACGTGGCACGGCACGGCAGTGTCGCCAAGGTCGTCCAGCGGTACCCACCGGCGTACCAGCGACCGCAGCGCATCCGGCTCGTAGAGATGGTCGTCGCGGCGGACCGCGTGCACGAGCGGGTGGGAGGCGAGCAGCCGCCGGTTGCGCCCGAAGATGTCGCCTCGGTCGAGGTCGCGCCAGATGCCCTCGAGCTCGGCGAGGCGGGCGGGCGTCGGGTCGACGGCGAGGAACGCAGCGTTCAGCGCACCGACGCTGCAGCCGACGAAGGCATCGGGGCGGATGCCGGCCTCGAACAGCGCGCGCATCGCGCCGACCTGGGCAGCGCCCAGCGAGCCGCCGCCGGACAGGACCACGACCTCGCGCGGTCGACCGGAGGTCTCGTGCCGCTTGGCGCGGGCACGGCGCAACGACAGGGCCATGCCAACAGGATCGGCTGATGCGCCGGCGATGCGTCACCCGATCAGGTGATCCTGAGGTCCTCCCGGCCACGGAAAACCGTCAGAAACCGGTCGTAGGTCCGCTTCGACTCCTTGTCCCGGTAGGCCGGGTCGCTGTCGTGATAGCCGCGATGCCGGTCCTGGCGCACGGGCACGTCGACAGCGATCAGCCGCTTCCCGTTGTCGCGCAGGAGGAAGGACCACTCGAGGTCGGCGTTGCGGTAGAAGCGGGCCTTCGGCGGGAGGGGGACGTCGAGGGCCGCCTGTCGCCGTACCGCCACCAGGTACCCGAGCAGTGCCTCCACCTCTCCCGGGGGCGCGTCGTGGAAGGACAGCCAGCCGTCGTCGACCCCGACGCCCCGCCAGCCCGCCGCGTCGTAGCTCCCGAGCTGCTCCAGCAGCGGGCTGATCGCGTCGCCGACGAGCACCGTGCTCGGGTCCATCAGCACATGTGCGTCCGCGGTGCTGTGCCGCAGCAGGGCGTTGTGCGCCTCCGCCCAGCCCGCCGGCCGCTCGACGTGCAGCTCCTCGACCCGGGGGTCCTGGGCGAGCTCGTGCACCAGGTCACCGGCGTCGGTCGGGCCGTTCTCGAGCAGCACGACACTGACGGTGGAGTGCTGCAGAAGGGCGGCCACGCAGGTGCGTAGGTCGCCGGGCCAGCCCTCGACGAGGATCCCGACGACCGCGGTGCTCGCCCTCTCGGGCACGTCCCGGATGCTCTGCAGGACCGGGTACGGCGGCGCCTCGGCCAGCACCTGCCCGTCGGCGCTGTCGCGGACGGCCCAGCCCAGCTCGGCGATCCGGTCCCGGAGGTCGTCGCTGGCCGCCCAGTCCTTGTCGGCGCGTGCCTGCTCCCGTTGTGCCGCAAGGGATCTGACGGCCTCAGGGATCACCGCGTCGACTCTGCCAACAGGCCCGCGCGCAACGCCTTCCGGTCGGTCTTCATGACACTCGTCAGCGGGATCGCAGCGACGACGCGCACCTCGCGTGGGTACTTGTAGGCACCGAGGTGCTCCTGGCTGAAGGCGATGAGCTCCGCCGGCGTCACCTGGGTGGTCAGCTGCACGAACGCGACGATCTCCTCGCCGAGCTTGACGTCGGGCTTGCCGACGACGGCCGCGGCGGCGACCGCCGGGTGGCTGAGGAGGACGTCCTCGACGTCGCGCGGATAGACGTTGAAGCCGCCACGGATGATGAGGTCCTTGATGCGGTCGACGACGTAGAGGTAGCCGTCCTCGTCGAGGTGCCCGACGTCGCCGGTGTGCAGCCAACCGTTCCGGACGGCGGCCGCCGTGGCCTCGGGACTGTGCCAGTAGCCCTGCATGAGAGTGACGCCGCCGACGCAGATCTCGCCGTCCTCACCGGCCTTGGCGTCGCTGCCGTCGGCCAGCTCGATGCGCACCGTGATCCCGGGCAGCGGCTTGCCGACCGAGCCGAGCCGGCGCGCGTCCGGCGGCTGGCTGCTGATGAGGGCGGAGGTCTCCGTGCAGCCGTAGCCCTCCCGGATCTCACAGCCGGGGATGCGCCGCTCGAACTCGTCGGCGACGTCCCTTGCGAGCGGCGCCGCGCCGCTGCTGATCCGCTCCAGGCAGGCCAGGTCGTGGTCCTCGAGCGGCTGGCCGAGCAGCATCTGGA
>JAWWOJ010000040.1:0-3081 GCA_033851885.1 Frankiales bacterium
CGGCCGTAGACCGCACCGGTCAGCTCCGAGGCCTTGTCGAGGATGACGCGGCTGGTGTCGATCTCGTAGAGGTTGTCGACGCCCTGCAGCACCGCGGCCACGCGCTCGAGGCCCATGCCGGTGTCGATGTTCTGCTTCGGGAGCGGTCCGCCGATGTCGAAGTCGACCTTCGAGCGGACCGTCTCGAGCTGGTACTGCATGAAGACCAGGTTCCAGATCTCCAGGTACCGCTCGCCGTTGACGGCAGGACCTCCGGCGGGTCCATAGCCCTCGCCGCGGTCGTAGTTGATCTCGGAGCACGGGCCGCCCGGTCCGGGAACGCCCATGTGCCAGTAGTTCTCGGCCAGCCCGAGCCGCTGGATGCGCTCCTCGGGCACGCCGACCTTGCGCCACAGGTCGAAGGCCTCGTCGTCGTCGAGGTAGACGGTCGGCCAGATCCTCGACTCCTCGAGCCCGAAGCCGCCGTCGGACTGAGGGCGCGTGACGAGGTCGTAGGCGAACTCGATCGCGCCTTCCTTGAAGTAGTCGCCGAAGCTGAAGTTGCCGGCCATCTGGAAGAACGAGCCGTGCCGGGTGGTCTTGCCGACCTCGTCGATGTCGAGGGTGCGCACGCACTTCTGGATGCTCGTCGCGCGGCGCCAGGGCGCCGGCTGCTCACCCAGGAAGTACGGCTTGAACGGCACCATGCCGGCGTTGACCAGCAGCAGCGTCGGGTCGTCCGCGATCAGGCTGGCGGACGGTACGACGGTGTGGCCGTTGCTCTCGAAGTGGCCCAGGAAGCGCTTCTGGATCTCTTCAGACCGCATCGTCGTCCAGCCCCAGCCCCTGGCGGAGCTCCTGCTCCCGCTCGGCCATGCCCTCGCGGACCTCCGCGCCGAACTGCCGGATCGCGTCACTGAGGTTGTCCAGCGCCCCGCCGACCAGCTTCGGCGGCGTCAGCTTCTCCGCCGTCTGCGTGATCTTGCGGACGAGGAGGACGCCCGCCGTCGCGCCGAGCGCGATGTAGAACAGTCGTCTCGTCATTTCTTGCGCGTCGCCTTCTTCTCGGCCTTGATCTCCGACTTCACGCGCTTCTCGATGTCGGCCGCGTTGCGCTTGCCCGCGGCCCGGCGTACCCCGTACGAGAAGGCGGCGACCTTCACCACCGGGCTGCCCAGGGTGGCGGAGAACAGGCTGGTCAGCGCCGAGACGTTGGAGGTGATCGACTGGACATTGGACGTGATGGCGTCCACCCGCACCAGCTCGTCGTTGACGTGGCCCACGCTCGTCGTCACCTCACCGAGCAGCGGCATCGTGCTCGCGGTGAGCTCGCTCACGGTCTTGGTGAGGGCGTCGACCGTCCGGCTCAGCCGGATAAAGACGTACGTCAGACCGATCATCGCCAGGGCGAAGAAGATCGCGAAGATCAGGCTGGCCAGGTCCCCGGCGTTGATCACGTGCTCTCCTTGTTGTCTGTGCGTGGTCGGAAGCCCTGCGTGACGTCCTCGGCCACGACGTCACGGTCCCCGCGCAGCACCTCGCGCAAGCCCGCGAGCCGCTCCTTGGCGACGCGCTCGACTCCCAGGTCGCCAGGGAGGTAGTACTCCCGACCGACCACCGGGTCGGGCGCGTACTGCTGTGCGACGACCCGCCCCGGGTGGTCGTGAGGGTAGCGGTAGCCCGTGTGCCCGAGCTTCTGACTTCCGCTGTAGTGCGCGTCCCGCAGATGAGGAGGCACCGTTGCTGTCAGTCCGCGCTGGACGTCGGCCTGCGCCGCGCCGATCGCGGCGACCACCGCGTTGGACTTCGGTGCCAGCGCCAGGTGGATGGTGGCCTGGGCCAGGTTGATCCGCGCCTCGGGCATGCCGATGAGCTCGAGCGCGTGCGCCGCGGCCACCGCGGTCTGCAGCGCGGAGGGGTCGGCCATCCCGATGTCCTCGCTCGCGTGGACCACCAGGCGGCGGGCAATGAAGCGCGGGTCCTCCCCCGCCTCGATCATGCGGGCGAGATAGTGCAGCGCCGCGTCGACGTCCGACCCGCGGATGCTCTTGATGAAGGCGCTCACCACGTCGTAGTGCTGGTCGCCGTCGCGGTCGTAGCGGACGGCAATCCGGTCCACGGCCCGCTCGAGCACCTCCACGGTGATGTGCTCGTCCCCGGCCGCCTCGAGGGCGGTCAGGGCCCGGCGGGCGTCGCCGGCCGCGAGCCGCTTCACGAAGTCCAGCGCGTCGTCATCGATGGTCGCGTGCAGGTCGCGCTCGAGCGCCCGGCGCACCACCGTCTCGATGTCGTCGTCGGTGAGCGGCTGCAGCGTGAGCAGCAGGGAGCGGGACAGCAGCGGGCCGATGATGCTGAAGAACGGGTTCTCCGTCGTCGCCGCCACCAAGGTGACCCAGCGGTTCTCGACGCTGGGGAGCAGCGCGTCCTGCTGGGTCTTGGAGAAGCGGTGGACCTCGTCGACGAACAGCACGGTCTGAGCGCCGGTCTCCCCCAGCGCCCGCTTGGCCTCCTCGACGACCAGCCGGACGTCCTTCACGCCCGCCGTGACGGCGCTCAGCTCGCGGAACCGCCGCTTCGTCTGGCTCGCGATCAGGTAGGCAAGGGTCGTCTTCCCCGTGCCGGGTGGCCCGTGCAGGATCACGCTGAGCGGCGCGTCGCCCTCGATGAGCCGGCGCAGCGGCGTCCCCGTCCCGAGCAGGTGCTGCTGCCCGACCACCTCGTCCAGGGTCTGCGGCCGCATCCGTACCGCCAGCGGGGCCACGCGCGCGGCCGCGTCGGACTCCGCAGCGTCGAACAGGCTCGGCTCCACGCGTGTGACCCTACGTCTGCCAGGGGTCCCTCCCCTTCTTCACGTCCTCGCGTCCCGCCCGGTCACCTGCTGAGCGTGCAGAGCCGCCCATCAGGTCGTGTGGGCGTCAAGAAGTGGAGGGACCCCCCTTCCGGTCGGCAGGAAGACGGGCACATACGGCGAAAGGGTCCGTGTGCGCCGTACCCAGCTCGTCATCCCTGCCGTTGTCGCCCTCGCCTGCACCGCCGCGCTGGTCCCCGCCAGCACCGCCGCGGTCCCGTCGACCACCCCGTCGTTCGGGGTGCCGCGGATCG
>JAWWOJ010000115.1:0-3639 GCA_033851885.1 Frankiales bacterium
GTCGTACTTGAGGCAGCGCCTTCAGCTGCTCCTGTGCCGGCGCCCGTTCCTATCCGCGACCCGCGGGTCGAGCTCGGATTCCGTGATGGGTCGACCGCCGCGCTGGCTCCCGGGTCGGAGCAGGCGAAGGCACTTGCGGACATCGCCTCGGTCCTCACGCAGCGGGACTGAGACCACCCTAAACTCGGGCCTTCCGACGACGTGAGGGCGGGAGGGGACGGCGCGTGCTGAACTGGTGGCTGCGCTACGAGCCGTTCCTCAAGGAGCTGGACCGCAGCGCGCAGGTGCCGACAGTCCTGGACGTCGGAAGCGGCTGGTATGGGCTCAGCTGGTACTGGCCCCACCCCGTCGTGCAGACCGATCTGCGTCTGACGGGCGCTCCACCCGCCGCGTGGCGTCCCGGGACTGCGTCGTACGTCTGCGCATCGGCGGACCGCCTGCCGTTCGCCACGGACGGGTTCGACGTGGTGCTGTCGTCGGACCTGATGGAGCACCTTCCCGTCGACATTCGGGTGGAAGCCGTCAGAGAACTCACCCGGGTCGCGAGATCGGCCGTCCTGCTCGGGTTCCCCTCCGGACGCGGGGCGGCATGGGTAGACCGTGGTTACGGGGTGTTCCTGCGGCTCCTGCGGCGGCCCTGGCCCGACTGGCTGCAGGACCACCTCGCACAGACGACGTACCCGAGCCGTGCGGACGTCACGGCGGCGATGCCTGTCGACTGGGAGATCGCCGAGGAGCAGTCCAACGGGAACGTCGTGGCCCAGCTTTTGCTCGTCGTGGCGGAAGACCTTCCGGTGCTGCGACGCATCTGCGGGTTGCTGGAGCGACGGCTGCGTGACAGACGGGTGCCCGGCTGGATCCACCTTCCGCCGGTGGTACGGGTGCTCTACGTGCTTCGTCCCCGTGTCGGGTAACCGCTCCCGTGCCCTCGGCTTGGGTGTGGCCTGGACTTACGCGGGGGTCCTGGTCCAGACCGCGATCGGTCTGCTCCTGCTCGGATACGCGGTGCGCGCCCTCGGGCCCAGCGCCTACGCGCCGTTCGCCGTGCTCCTCGCGGTGCAGGGCTTGCTGTATGTCGTAGATTTCGGGCTGGGCATGGGGGTCGTCGCTTCCGCCTCCCGCGCCTTCGCGACGTCGGACGAGGGCGAGCGGGCGAGGGCACTTCGTCCGGTCGAGATCGCACATCAGGTCTACTTGCGCATCGGGTCGGGGATCGGTGCACTGGCCCTGCTGGCATCGCCCGTCGTGTGGTGGGCGGAAGGTCCAGCCATCGCCGTCACCGCGGCATTGGTTGTCGCCTCGGCGGGCCTCAACTTGGCGCTCGCCTGCCCGCTCGGTGCGGCGACAGGGGCGCGCCGCTTCGATGTCATTGCGGCGAGCACCGTCGCTGGATCGGTCACCACGCTCCTGGTCGTGCTGTCGTTCCTCCACGACGGCGGGCTCGTGGTTCTCGGCATCGGCCAGCTTGCGTCGGTGCTCGTAGCACGGCTGGTGCTCGTGCTCGCGCTGCGGGACAGCCCGGCGGCATTCCCGCTCGCCTGGCGACCGGTGGAGCGCCAGGATGTGCGAAGGGTGGTCGCGGGCGCGTCCCCTCTGGTGTTCGCCAACGTCGGCAACCAGGTCATCAACACCGTGAACCTCGTGACCATCGGCTTCGTCGCGAACGCCTCAGCTGTTGGCATCTTTCGCGCCGCCTCCTCGGTGCCGACCCAGGCTGTCGGTCTGCTGTTCCGCGGCTACGACGTGGCGTTCCCTAACATCGTCACGGCGGGTGAGCCGGCGGCCCAGGAACGCCTCAACGCCGATCTCATGCGACTCGTTTCCGTCGTGGGCGGGATCGGACTCGGCTGGATCGTGGCCGAGCGCGGACCGCTGTCCACCGACCTGCTAGGTCATGCCTCGACGACGGCGGCGTACGTCCTTGCGATTTTCGCGCTGGTCTGGATCGTGAACATCCCGGCTCACGGCCTGTCGCTGCTGCTCATCGGCCGTGACGCGCAACGGGTCTTCGTGCCGCTGACCGTCTTCGAGGGCGTGTTCAACATCGCGCTGACCGTCGTGCTCGGGGCGCGGTGGGGCGCGACGGGCGCCGCGTCCGCCTGTCTTGTCAGCATCGCGATCAGCAACTTCGTGTTGCTGCCGATCCTCTCCTTCCGACACGCGGCCTGGACGGCGCGTCGCGGGGTCGTCGTTGCCGGCTACCTGCCCGCCGCTCTAGGTCTTGGGACGGCCCTGGCGGTGTGCGCGCTGATCCCGGGATCGTGGGGCGCCTACCTCGCCGGGCTGGCCTTGCTCCTGGTCGCGGTGCCCGTCGTGGCCGTCGTCGTCGGCCCGCGGATCCGGCTCCTGCTCCGCGAGGCGATCGCACGTTAGCGCTTGCGCGCGACCACGGTGTAGTGAATCGGCATGAGGAACCGCTCCGGGTCCTCCAGGGCGACGAGCTCCTCGACGTCCATCTCCTTGAGGAGCTCCCGCAGGCCGTGCTCGGTGAAGCGCCAGCAGTCAGGGAGCGGGCCGTGGATCCGGAAGTTGAACGGCACTGTGAGCAGGAGCTGGCCGCCGGGGCTCAGCAACCGCAGGATTTCCGTGACGGCGTCAAACGGTTGCCGCGTGTGTTCCAGGACCTCGGTGCAGACCACGATGTCAAAGGACGCTGAGCTGATCGTCGCCGAGTTGTCTGCGCAGAGGTCGGCGGTGTACGTGGCACCAGCCGCGGGATCGATGTCCAACGTCTCCACGGACGCGAGGGGAAAGCTCGGGCCGGCCCCTTCGTGGTCCTGTGGCGCGACGTCAAGGAGGCGGAGTCCCTCGGCGTCGAAGCGCGTACCGCAGTCGGCGATGAACCGCCGGACATTCGCTCGCAGGAGTCTCAGGTGCTCGACGTCGACACTGGCGATCTCGCGTTCTGGGGAGGTCATGACTGGCTTCCTCGCAGATCGTGGCGCAACGCTTCCACCATGCTGCCGTCGAAGACGGCGATGCCGAGGTCGCGCCGGACGGCATCTCGCTCGGCGAACGAGTCGTCGATGAGGATGGATCGCGGCGAGCTGATGTACTCAGACTTGGGGCGGTCGTCGCGGATCCACGTCACAGAGGTGAAGAGCCCCGCGAGCCGGTGGCGCGCGAGGGTCGTATCGAGGTCGCCGCGGTGCCGCGTCAGCAGGTGGACGGCCTTTCCACGGTTATGACACTCGACACAGAACGCCACCACCTCGGGGTCCACGCGGCCGTCGGCATGCAGCAGCAGGTCATCCAGGTCGATGTACACGTGGTCGTAGTCCAGAGCCAGGTGGAAGCGGTTCTCAAGCGCACGGTCGACGGTGACGGCGTAGCCGTTCGGCGCGACGGTGACGTCGAGGTCCAGGGCGTCGTAGACAGACAGCAGGGGCAGGTTGACGCCGCGGGCCCTGCTCACACCGCTCGTGCCGGCTATCCGCGCGGCGATCTCGAGGAGCACGAGCTCGCCGTCTGCGCGCTCCTTCGCCTGGAAGAACCAGCCGCCCCGCCACGGGAGGGCGCTGTTGATCGCCGTGGCCATGGATTCCAGGCGTGGATCGTCGACAAACGTCGACGAAACGCTGATCCCGTTGCTCGTGCGATCGCGTGAGCGGGCGCCGATGTACCGCAGAACGCCGTGAC
>JAWWOJ010000129.1:0-8295 GCA_033851885.1 Frankiales bacterium
GGTGGTAGAGCGCGACCCTCACCGGAGCGCCACCGCGCCGCGCACGACGCCGCGCACGACACCGAGCAGCCGCACCACCGCCAGCAGCGCCCCCAGCTCGTACCGGCGGCGGACGTCTCCGAGACCCGTCACCACGGTGCCCGACCAGACGGCGTCGCGGGCCACGGTCCGGGCCCTGCCGCGCTGGCCTCGGCGCCGGAGCAGCACCAGCCGTGCGCCGAGCCCGATGCCGTAGCCGTGGTCGAGCGCCACCAGCTGGCGGCGGCTTCGCCACTGGTCGTGCACCGCCCGGGCGGCCGGCTCGAACCACCCGTCGTGACCGGCGGCCAGCAGCCGGTCGAGCAGGTCGAGGTCCTCTGCCGCCCTCGTCCACGTGCCCGGACCCAGCCGCTCGTCGAAGCCCCCGACCTGGTCGAGCGCCGACCGCCGTACGCCGAGGTTGGCGCTCGCGCCCAAGGTGCCACGGGACGCCAGGGTCAGGCGCGTCGGGACGGTCAGGGTGGTCACGGCCACGGGGCGTTCGCGGTCCTCCTGCCCTGCCGGCACGCCGACGGCCCCTGCGACCCATGCCGCTCCGGCCAGTGCGGTCGTCATGGCGGTCGCCCACCCCGGCAGCACCTCGACGTCGTCGTCGACGAAGGCGACCAGCTCGTGCCCGGCGGCCCGCCAGCCGGCGTTGCGAGCCCGCGCGGCGCCGGGCAGCTCGCAGCGCAGTGCTCCGGCGATCCGGGTGCGTGAGGCGGAGTCGACCACCAGCAGCTCGTCGTCCGGACCGAGGTCGGCGCGCAGCGCGGCGACGCACCGGGCGAGGTGCTCCGGGCGGTCGCGGGTCGGCACCACGACCGTCAGCCCTGCTCGCCCGCGCACGCGCCCAGCCTGGCACCTCACCGGCGACCGTCACGAAAGCGCCGCGCGGTCGTTGCCTTGGACAAGCGGTTTGCGAGGCGAACCGCGTCGGTACGTTGTCCTTAGGGGAAGGTCGGGAGGCGAGACGTGACCCAGCAGGCGGCGCAGGGGTTCGGCAGGGCCCGAGGCCTGGTCGACCGGGCTCCCACCGCGCTGGAGCCGACAGCGATTGCGCCCCGCACGCTGCGCCCGTCCTGGGAGCGTCGGTATGCCGGCTTCATGCCGCTCGGTGACCTCGCCATCACCCTCGTGGTCGCGCTGCTCTGCGGGCGGCTGCCGTGGGTCGACCCCTCGGTCGCGCTCATCCTTGCGCTCTCCTGGCTGGTCCCGCTCGCCGTGGGCGGTGCGTACGAGTCGCGGGTGCTCGGCCAGGGCTCCGACGAGTACAAGCGGGTGCTCTCCGCCTCCTGGCAGTACGCCGCGCTGCTCGGCCTGGTCGCCTACGCCGTCGGTGACGAAAGCGTCCGCGGCTGCCTGTTCGTCGTCCTTCCCGTCGGCACGACCGGGCTGCTCCTCGGCCGGCAGACCGTACGGCGCTTCGTGTGGGCCCGTCGTCGGCAGGGCTTCGCCCTGCACCGGCTCGTGGTCGTCGGCCCGGCCTTCACGGCTGCCGACCTCATCCGTGAGGTGCAGGGCCGCGACGACACCGGCTTCACGGTCGTCGGGGTCTGCACAGCGGGCGTCGCCGACGACGGCATGACCGATGACGTGCCCGCCTCCTGGCGGTTCCAGGACGTCATGGAGACCGTCGGCCGCACCCGCGCCGACACCGTCGCTGTCGTCGGCAGTGCCGAGATGCCCCAGGGCTTCGTCCGCCGGCTGGCCTGGCAGCTCGAGGGCACCGGTGTCGACCTCATGGTCAGTCCGGCCATCACGGACATCGCCGGCCCCCGCATCCACGTGCGGCCGGTGGCGAACATGTCGATGCTCTACGTCGAGGCGCCGCGCTTCACGGGTGCCTCCCGGGTGCTGAAGAACGCCAGCGACCGGCTCGCCGCCGGCCTGCTTCTGGTCCTGCTGACGCCGCTGCTCGTGCTCGTCTCGCTCGCTGTCGCGCTCGACAGCCGCGGCGGGGTCTTCTTCCGCCAGGAGCGCCTCGGCCTCGGTGGCGAGTCCTTCTCCATCTGGAAGTTCCGCACGATGCACCTCGAGGCCGAGCGTCGCCGCGCGGAGCTCGACGGGCTCAACGAGGCCGACGGCGGGCTGTTCAAGATGCGTCGCGACCCGCGGGTCACGCGCGTGGGTGCGTTCCTGCGGCGGTGGTCGATCGACGAGCTCCCGCAGCTGCTGAACGTGCTGTTCGGCCAGATGTCGCTCATCGGGCCCCGGCCGCTGCCGATCACCCTCGAGGACTTCGCGGGCGACGAACGCCGCCGGCTGCTGGTGCGGCCCGGTATGACCGGGCTGTGGCAGGTCAGCGGGCGCTCGGACCTGTCCTGGGACGAGAGCGTCCGGCTGGACCTCTACTACGTGGAGAACTGGTCGCTGGCCGTGGACGCCGTCATCTTGCTGCGGACCGTCCTCGCCGTGGTGCGTCGGCACGGCGCCTACTGACGCTCCCCGGATTCGGGGCCGGAAGTTGCTAGCGTCCCCTCGTGCCCGACGAGCCCGCCGACAGCGCTGACCCGACCGTGCCTGTCACGCCGGCAGAGCAGACACCCGCCACGACGCCACCGGTGGCTACGCCTGTCAAGGCGCCCGCCAAGAAGGCGCCTGTCAAGAAGGCGGTTGCCAACAAGGCCCCCGCCAAGACCCCGGTCAAGCGCACCGTCAAAAAGGTGGCGGTCCCCGACGTGGGCGGCCGCCCGGCGACCACCCCGTGGCCCGTCGCGCAGCGGCCGGTGCCGCCGAAGACGCCGCGCGCTGCCGCCGTACCCCCCGTCGTACCCGCCGACCCCGTCCCCGAGCCGGCCCGCGAGCGGGACGGTGTCACCCGCTTCCTGGTCACGGTGGCCGTGCTCGTCCTCGCGGCGGCGGCCGGGCTGGGCACTGCGGCGTTCGTCGAACACCGCGACCGCACGTACCGCGCGTCGGTCGTGGTGCGCCTCGACCCCGGGCCCGCCCCGGTGCTCGCCACCGACCAGACCCTCAGCGCGGGCGGCACGACCTATCTGCGCCTCGCGGCGACGCACGAGTTCACCCTGAGCGCGGCGACACGTGCGGGCCTCGCGACCTCGGTCGTGAAGGGCGACGTGCAGACGCACCAGCGGGCACCTCGGCAGATCGAGCTCGACGCTTTCGCGAAGACCGGCAAGGAGGCGGAGGCGCTCGCCACCGGTGCGGGGGATGCCTTCATCGAGCTCGTCAACCTCAACGAGGCCGCGACCCAGACGTCGGCGGGAGACCGGCTGCTCGCTGCGGTGGTCGCTCCTCCCGAGGGGGTGTCGAAGACGGCACCGAAGGACCGCGACGCCTGGATCGCCGGCGGGCTCGCCGCAGGAGTGGTGCTCGTCCTGGCCGGTGTGACCGCGCTGCTGAGGCGCATCCGACGCGCGTAGGAAATTCATCCGCGCCTGAGCGCGAGGTTGACCAGGCACTCCCGTTGTGAAGAGCGAGACGGGGTTGACGAGCTGGGTCCGAGGCCCCGTCGGCTTGGCCCGGTGGCCCGTCCTCCCTGCTGGGTGGGAGGACGGGCCACCGTCGCGCCCCCGGCCTCGGGCGAGTCATACATGCCCATGGCGGAAGCGTAAGCGTCGGCGCGTCAGAAACCGGGCAGCGTGTCTTGTTCACCGGAGTGGTCGACCACCTTGGCCCGCTGCACGGGCGGGTTGCCCTTGTTGGCGCGGAACAGTGACACGCCAGGGGCTGGGCCCGGTGTCCGCGGTCAGTGTGGAACCAGTCTGGCTTGCCGATTGTCTGCTAGTTGTGGAGTTGAAGGTGGCGAAGGCCCCGGCGAGCGTGGAGGCCTACCGATCTGCCTGGCCAAGGCTGGTTCGGTTGGGACGCCTGCTTACCGGATCGCTGGAGTTGGGCGAGGACCTCGCCCAGGAGGCCTGGTTCGGATTGCTGCGCAAGGGCGAGGTCGACAACGTTGACGCCTACCTGCGACGCAGCATCGTGAACCTGGCGATCAACGCGCGCCGACGATCGGCTCGCGAACGTCAGCATTTGTCGTCGCTCACTGAGGGCGCCGTCTGGCAGCCCGATCCCGATGACCTTTGGCCGTTGGTCGTTGCGCTGCCGGCGCGACAGAGAGCGGCGCTGGTCCTGCGCTATTACGAGGACCTTTCCGAGGCGGAGATCGCCAAGGTCCTCGGCTGCCGACCGGGAACCGTGAAATCGCTGACCAGCCGGGCGCTCGCCCGGTTGAGGGATGAGGTAACCCGATGAACGAACTCGAGCTGCAACTCAAGGCCAGCCTGCGGCGCGTCGCTGATGCCACACCGGTGACGACACCTCCGATGTCGGCGCCGCCTCGGACAGCACGGCGTCGCATCGCCGCCGCCGGGGCGCTGTGTCTGGGCATGGTAGGTACAGGTGTCGGCGTCGCGGCCGCGAACGGTCAGCACCTGCCTTGCATGTACGTCTTCTGCGACAACGGGAAGACGGCCTACAGCGCCATTCCCGGCACGGAACAGCACCTGCTGGTCACTGACGGCCCATTTCACAGGCCTCTCGAGCTCTGGTTTGCCAGCGCGACCCACCACGGTTGGTGTGTCGCGATCCGGGCGCCCGCACGTGCTGCCGCCGAGTTGTTCGAGTACGGCGGCGGGTGCGGCGGTCCCGTCGGCGGCGGCGACTGGAACCGCTTCGGCGGCGCCTTTGTCGCCGGCAGCGGCGGCCCCGCCGACAACGCAGTCTTTGCCGTGCACGTACCGCACGCGGCAGCTGCCGTCATCAGGCTCGGGGACGGCTCGACGCGCACGGCCGCCCTCGCAGATGACTGGTCCAGCGGATGGTTCACGGGCAAAGAGTGGGCTGGCTACCCAGTACTGGTCGGCTACGACGCTCACGGCCAGGTGATCGGTCAGGTGGCCCTGCACCCTCGTTGAGTGCTCCCACGCTCTCCTCGCCGAAGCACGTAGGCGGCGCTCCTCACCGTCCGGCTCTGATCAGGAATGCCGCTTAGCTACGCACTCGGACCTTGGTCGATGCGTTCGTGAGCGGCTGTGAGATCGCCGCGCCACCAGCCGAGGGCTTCCACCCACCACGTCGCGCCTGCCTCCGCATAGGCACGTAGGTCCACGCTGGCCCCCGAATCCTTCGTGCGACCTTCAACGGCCACGTCGAGGGGAACCTGAGCGTCGGTTCGTGCCGCCTCGACAAAGGCCACCACGTTCGCGAGCTCTTCCGGAGGCATCGTGAGGCCGAGACCGTAGTCGCGGTGCGTGGGTATGACTCCGTCGTATCGCGCCGCTCTACGGAACGGAGCCTCATTCGGCCACCGTCCGGCACACCAGATCGGCGGCCGAGGCTGTTGCACAGGCGTGGGCAGCAACCTGACACCGTTGATCGTGTAGTTCTCGCCCGCATACTCAACGGGTCGTCCTGACCAAAGGTCGGTAACGATGTCCAGCGACTCATCAAGCCGCCGCCCTCGTGCCGCGGCGTCTGCGCTCTCGCCAAAGCCCTCGTACTCACCCGGGAGAGAGCCAAGGCCGACGCCGACCGTGAGGCGACCGTCGGAGAGCCAGTCAAGGGTGGCAAGTTGCTTGGCAACCAGCCACGGCCGGCGACGTGGCAGGGCCAAGACCATGACTCCGAGCCGCACTGTGCTCGTGTGTGATGCCATCGCCGACAGCGCGACCAGCGGATCGGCCACAGGCCACGACGCGTCTCGATAGAGCAGATGGTCCCAGAGGAACACTGCGTCCCAGCCGCCGTGCTCAGCCCGGACCGCCAGGTCGATGAGCACATGCGGATCACCGAAGATGCCCACGTTGGGCAGACCCACGGCATGCCTCACGGTTCGTCACTCTGTCACGCGGACCGGCAAACGTAGGTGTCGCTGAGCAGGCGCTTCTCGCTGGGCGAATCTCCGCGCATGACGGCGTCGACAATGAACGGATGCCCGATGTTGGTGAAAGTGAGCATGGGGGACGCTGCCCGGGCACTGGAAGAGATCGGGCGGAGCGGCCGTGCACGTGACGACCGCAACACAGCTGCCCTGGCCGCCCTGACCTGGGGGTTTTGCATGGTCTGGGCCTGTGGGGTGCTGGAGCGGGCGACGAGAATCGAACTCGCACTGTCAGCTTGGGAAGCTGATGTTCTACCATTGAACTACGCCCGCGGGACCGTCAGAGCATAGACGGACGCGGGCGTTGCTGTTGCTTGGCTAGGCTCCCCGCGTGCTGCTCTCCGACCGCGATCTCAAGGCCGCCATCGAGGCCGGCAGGCTCGGCCTCACACCCTTCGACGAGGCGATGATCCAGCCGAGCAGCATCGACGTGCGGCTGGACCGCTACTTCCGGGTGTTCGCCAACCACCGCTACACGCACATCGACCCGTCCGAGCAGCAGGACGACCTCACGGTGGCTGTCGAACCGGACGGCGACGACCCGTTCATCCTCCACCCGGGCGAGTTCGTGCTCGGCTCGACGCTCGAGGTCATCAGCCTCGGAGACGACCTGGCGTCGAGGCTCGAGGGGAAGAGCTCCCTCGGCCGGCTGGGGCTGCTGACCCACTCCACCGCCGGGTTCATCGACCCGGGCTTCACCGGGCACGTGACGCTCGAGCTGAGCAACGTCGCGAACCTTCCCATCAAGCTCTACCCCGGCATGAAGATCGGCCAGATCTGCGTACTGCAGCTGTCGTCGCCGTCCGAGCACCCCTACGGGTCGTCGATCTACGGCAGCCGCTACCAGGACCAGCGCGGCCCGACACCCTCCCGGTCCTACCTGCGGTTCAACCGCGCAGACACGACCTGAGCCTCAGGAGCGGATCGACACCAGCGACTTGGTGAGGCCGCCGGCCCGCTCGCGCCAGAGCTCGGCCTCGGGGAACAGCGCCGTCATCTCGGTGATCCCGACCAGCTCGACCTCGAGCACCAGCTTGAGGGCCTTTCGCGGGTCCGGTTGGTAGCAGTGCCCATGTTTCCAGCGGCGCGTGATCGCGACCCGGGCCGGCAGCGGCAGGAACTGGAACCCCGGAAACAGCCAGTGCGGTTCCACCGGGAAGTAGCGGTAGGGAGTCTGGATCCAGAACCGGGGGGCCGCTCCGTGCACCACCTTCGAGAACTGCTGTCGACGGGCGGCGCCGCCGAGGTGCTCCAGGAGGCTGTTCGACACGACCAGGTCGAAGCCGGTCCCGTCGTACGTGCAGGCGTCCGCCGCGACCGTCGTGATCCAGGGCTCGGCAACGTCGGGGGCTTTGAGGTTGACGGTCGTCACGGCAGCGGGCCGTATCGGTGCCGTGCGCCAGTAGGCGGGGGTGCCTCCGAGGTCGAGCACCCGGGCTGAGGCGAGATCGGGGAAGGACGCGTTGAAACGCTCCCAACGCTTCGCGCGAGCCTTGCTCGAGGCCGACGTCGGGTTGTTGGTATCGATCAGCACCGAACGAAGGGACACCTGCAACATCTTGGCAGACGGTGCTCAGGGCTCCGAGCGGCTCAGCAGCGCGCGGACCCTGGACCGCTGTCCGGCGACCAGCCAGGCGGCCACGGCGCCAGGGACCACGACGAGCAGGTCGGCAACGGTGACGCCATGCCGAGGTCCGAGGACGAGCAGGATCGGCCCCTCCATCGGCTTGTCGACCCGCAACCAGAGGGCAGCGACGCCGAGCAGGTTGGCGAGGATGCCGGCGCACATCAGGTCGTCGAGGCCACCGCGGCGTACCTGGTCCGCGGCGTAGCCGGAGACCAGCAGCATGAGCAGCAGCCCGAGATCGGCGGCCAGGTTCGCAGACACGCCCCCTATTGTCGTGGCTGGCTACCTAGACTCGCCTGAATGCGAACAGTCGTCACCGGCGGTGCCGGCTTCCTCGGGTCTCACCTGTGCGAACGGCTGCTCGCCGAAGGGCACGAGGTGCTGGCCCTCGATAACTTCCTCACGGGGACGCCGGCCAACGTGGCGCACCTCCTGGAGAAGGACGCGTTCCGGCTCGTGAAGGCCGACGTCACCGACTACGTGCACGTGACCGGCCAGGTGGACCAGGTCATGCACTTCGCCTCCCCGGCCTCGCCGATCGACTACCTGCACCTGCCCATCGAGACGATGAAGGTCGGTTCCACGGGAACCCTGCACGCGCTCGGGCTGGCGAAGGAGAAGGGCGCGCGGTTCCTGCTCGCGTCGACCTCGGAGACCTACGGCGACCCGCAGGTGCATCCGCAGCCGGAGACCTACTGGGGCCACGTCAACCCGGTGGGACCCCGGGGCGTGTACGACGAGGCGAAGCGCTACGCCGAGGCGCTGACGATGGCCTACCGCCGGACCCATGACGTCGACACCGCCA
>JAWWOJ010000166.1:0-3687 GCA_033851885.1 Frankiales bacterium
ATCGGGGTATCTCGAACGGCGGCGAGCCCAGCAGTCCGACGTCGGACCGGACCGGGCCATCTACCGGAACCATCGCCTTGGTGGCGAGCAGGCAATTGTCCCCGATTTTCGCCCGGGACGGGTAGACGATCCGGTTGCCGAGAAAGCTCCGCGAACCGATTGTCACCCGCGACAGCACGAACGACGAACTGGAGAACTCGGCGTTGGACATGGACAGCCCGTCGGAGACGAGAGCCCCGCCGCGCACCTCGCACAGGAAGGGGTTGTCGTGCTTCTGGGTGAGCCCGAAGTTGGAGCCGGTCTGCCGTACCTGGCTGAACCTCCAGCCGATCATCCGAAGATAGCCGACGATGTAGGAGCTGTCCCCGAAGAGCACGTTGAAGAACCGGACGTTGCTGAACCGGGAAACGATCTGGAAACACGTCCAGTGCCACCCGTACAGCGGGTAGACCCGGTCCTCGACCAGGAACAGGTTGGCGAGCCGCGGGACGGAGACGGCGAGCAGCAGGCCGACCGGGATGGCGCCGAGGAACATCAGGAGCGACCCGGCGACCGTGCTGACGTCGATGGCGAAGGCCAGCGCCACCACGACGACGATCAGCTGAGTGCCGATCGCGACCCGACCGAGCAACTGCGCAGCGCCGTAACCCGCCCGGCGCGCTCGCGAGCAGGTCTTCGACGGCGCCACGGCGTTGCCGGTCTCCGCCGGCACAGCCGGTGACCCGTGGAAGTGGGCCCCGGCCGGCACGGTCTGCCCGGCGTGCAGCGAGGAGGCATGCCCGAGTTGCGCGGCGTCGCCCATCACCGTGTCGATGTCGAGGACGCTGCCCTCGCCGACGTGGGCGCTCCGCCCCAGGGTGACCGGGCCGGTGGTGATCCAGCCGGCCTCGGCCCGGTAACCGAGGAAGCTGACATCCTTGCGGATGACCGTGCCGGCGCCGAGCGTGATGAGGTCGGTGCAGATCGGAACCGATCGCGACAGCACCACCACGTTCGGCCCGATCTTCGCCCCGAGTGACCGCAGATAGAGCGAGTAAAGCGGCGATCCGAGAAAGAGCACCATGGGGCTGGCTCGGACGGCCCGCTTGACGACCCAGAACCGGAGGTAGGTCAGCCCCCAGATGGGAAAGGTCCGGGGCCGCCATCTGCCGATCAGCAGCCACTTCAGCGCCACCGGTAGCAGGGCCGTCACGAGGAACGAGACCGCGCCGAAGCTCAGCGAGCGCAGCGTGAGGTCGACCGCACCTGCACCGCTGGTGATCCAGGCATGTCCGGCGACCGCGACGGTGGCGAGGAGGAACGCGTACGCCAGCCCGAAGAGGGCCTGCAGGGCCGCGCAGCCGTAGTACTCCAGGTTGCTGGCCACCCGGGCGGCCGGCGGCGGTGGTCCGGCCGGCGTCGCCGGTGCGCCGTCGTCAACCACCGCCGCGAAAGCGCGGACGGTGGGGTTCAGGTACACGTCTTTGATCGAGACGTCGGCGCGCAGTCGCTCCCGGACGCGGGTGCAGTAGCGGGCCATCGTCAGAGAGTCGGCACCGAGGTCGGCGAAGAAGTCGTCCTCGACCGACACCCGCTCCACCCGCAACAGCTCGGCGAGGAGGTTCGACAACGCCGATTCCGTCGCCACGCCGGGGGCGACGAAGCTCGACCTGGTGGCCACGGCACGCGGCCCCGACGGCGTGGGCAGGGCCTTGCGATCCACCTTGTCACTGGGCAGCGTGGGCAACGCCGGCAGTTCCTCGAGGTAGGTCGGGACCATGTAGCCGGGCAGTCGCTCGCGCATCGTCCGTAGCGCGTGCCCGTGGTCCAGGGCCGCAGCCCCACCGCGCCGGGTGTAGAACGCGACGAGCTCCACGACGCCGGGCTCCGGCTCGTACGAGGTGACCGCCGCCTGGGCGACCTCCGGCAGCCGCAGGAGCACCGACTCGATCTCGGTCAGCTCGATCCGGTATCCACGGATCTTTACCTGGCTGTCGATGCGGCCCAGATATTCGATCTGCCCGTCGTCGTTGACCCGGCCGAGGTCTCCGGTCCGGTAGATCCGTCCTGAAGGGTTGTTCGGAACGCCCAGGAAGTCGGGGATGAAGGCCCGGCCGGTCAGGTCGGGCCGGTTGACGTACCCCGGGGAGAGGCAGATGCCGGCGACCCCGATTTCACCGGTCATGCCCCGCGGCAGTGCCCGCTGGTCCTCGCCGAGGACCACCACCGAGTACGTCGGCAGGGGTACGCCGATCGTTACAGGCTGGTCGGGGGCGAGCCGGGTCCAGGTGGCGGTGACGGACGTCTCGGTGGGGCCGTAGACGTTGAGTAGCGTCCGGCCCGGACGGTGCCAGCGGCTGACGAGGCGCGGCGGGCAGGCTTCGCCGGAGACGAGCACGAACCTGAGCCCGGGCAACTCCTCGTCGATCGTGGCCAGCAGCGTCGGTACGCAGCAGAGCGCCGTAACGTGGTGCCGGATGAGAAAGGCGGAGAGGTCCCGACCGACCAGCGCCCCGGCGGCCGTGCTGGGCACCAGCGTCGAGCCGGAAATCAGCGGCACCCAGATCTCCTCCACCGAGAAATCGAAGGCGATCGTCATTCCCTGGTAGACGCGGTCGTCCGTGCGCAGGCCGTAGGTCTCCGCCGCGACCCGGACGAAGTTGCAGATGCTCGCCTGGTCGATGGCGACGCCCTTGGGCCGGCCCGTGGTCCCCGAGGTGTAGATGATGTAGGCCAGCTCGTCCGTCGACGGCCCGAGTTCGTCCCGGCCGATCCGGTGTGCCGCGTGGAGATCGATGTCCGCAATCGCGTCCACCCGGATCGCCGTGATGTCCACCCGATCCAGGCGCTCCGCCAGGGCCGAGAGGGTGAGGACCGTCCTGACGCCCGCGTCGGCGACGATGAAGGCGATCCGGTCCGCCGGGAAACTGACGTCCAGCGGCACGTAGGCCGCGTGGACCTTGCCGACGGCGAGCATGGCGAGGTACGCGAAGGCCGACTTGTCAAAGAGCAACCCGACGCGGTCCCCAGGGGACACACCGCGAGCCAGAAGGTGGCGGGCGAGCTGATTGGCCCGGGCGTCGAGCTCGGAGAACGTCATCCGCACCTGGCCGTCGTCGACGGCCAGGTGGGCGGGATCACCCTCGGCGTCGAACCGGTCGCAGCGCTGCTCGAACAGGTGGTGCAGTCGCTCACCCGGTCGCCAGCGGACCCGGTTGTCGGCGCCCTCGGCGGCCAGCACCAGCCCGCTGGCGGGCCCAACGCCATCGACGGTCGTCCGGGGCGGCGGCGGCGCGACGGTGGCCGGAACGACCCGAGGCTTCCCTGTCACGCGGGCACCAGACCGGGCTCGCTGTGCGACCCGTGTCCCGAGGCGCCGGCTTTGGTGGCCGCCAGCAGGATGTCCAGACCGTCGTCCAGGATCTCGTCGGGTGTCGTCAGCGGGGCGAGCACCTTGATGACCTGATCGTGCGGGCCCGAGGTCTGCAGCATCAGCCCGTCGACGAAGCAGCGGCGGGTGATGGTCGCCGCCAGCGCGCCGGAACCGACATCGACGCCGCACATCATCCCGCGTCCCTTGACGGTCGCGCCGGGCACGAGCGCGGCCACCGCGGCCAGGCGATGGACGAGCGACTGACTCTTGCGCGCCACGTCGGCGGTGAAGTCACCGCCCGCCCAGAACTTCTCCAGGGCGACCCTGGCCGTGAC
>JAWWOJ010000198.1:0-4051 GCA_033851885.1 Frankiales bacterium
GCTGTCAGCGGTTGACGACTGGGTGACCAGTGGCTCCCAGCTCCCGCCGATGAGCGCCGGCACGAGCACCGAGTGCCCGAGGCTGGACACCGGAAACAGCTCCGTCACGCCCTGCGTCAGACCGATCACGACCGCTTGCAAATAGCTCAGCACGGAGTTCCCTCGAGTGGTCGGTCGGCCCTTGACGAGATGCAACGGCCTGCCGAATCCTGTCATATGCCGCGCGGCTGCTGCTCCTGATGACCGGTGGGTTCCTGGTCAGGATCGGGGTGCAAGCCGAGAGGTACCTGGGGGAAACGGTTCTTCCCTCCGTGGGCACCCTGAGGGCGACGCCCTGGCACGTACCTCGGTCAGCTGGACGGGCCTGATCGATCGGGGTCCAGGGTTCTCAGGTGGTCTTTGGCTCGCTTCGCCACGAGCACCGGGACGAAGGCCCTGACGCGCGCGCCTTCGAAGCGTCGCAGGCCGGCCTGCACCTCGTCGTGCACCCTGGTTGGCGGAACGGCCGCGAACAAGCGCTGGAGCTCTTGTTCGACGTGCTCGAGCTGGGACCGCTCGTTGCGGGTGATCGGCATGACGGGAGCGTGCCCGCTGAGGCCGGGCGTCCGCCATGTCAGGACATGAACGTCATGCGAAACTGCGGGAACCTCGAGCGTGCGAGTGAGGGGGATCACCCTGCGGGTTCGCGGAGACACCGCCTGCCGGACACCTCGCGTTCACCCCGGCTGCTGACCCTGGACGGGCCGATCGACAGCGCTGCCGACGGTCACCCAGGAGGAAGTGCCCATGCGCCGCCCTGCCCTCACAGGCCTTGCCGTCTGTGCGATCGCCGCGCTCTTCGCGCTCCCTGCCCTTGCGTCCGCCCCATCGAATCGACTGCCGCACGTGACGGTGACCAGCCCCACCGGTAGGTACGCCGAGGGCGCGAGCCTGGTGAACGGCCGGCTCGTGCACCCCGCAGGATCCCTGACGCCTCTCGGGGACTTCCCCGTCGGGATGACGTTCAGCCCCGACCACCGGCTTGCCGTCGTGGCCAACTCGGGCCAGGGTGACGGGTCGCACCACCAGGGCGACGAGTCGCTGCAGGTCGTCGACCTCGCGCGCGGCCAGGTCGTCCAGGAGGTCCGCGACCACGTCAAGGGCAAGCCGACCTTCTTCAACGCCGGGCTCGCCTTCAGCCCCGACGGGAAGCACCTCTACGCCACGGGTGGCGGCAACGACGCGGTCTACGACTACGCCGTGACCAAGGGCCGGCTGAAGCTGCGCACCACGTGGACGTCCACGCTCAAGGCCGGCGCGCCCACCGTGGCGGGGAACCCGTTCGGCAACGGCGTCCCGTCGACCGCCAATGCCGCCGGCGATGTCAACGGCTACAGCCGAGGCCTGGCGCTGGCTGGCTCCACCCTCATCGTGACGAACGAGGAGGGATCGACCGTCGCCGCTCTGTCGACGGTCGACGGGCACGTGCTGTGGGAGACGCCGTTGGGTGCCGCGTCCTCCGGTGGTGCCTACCCGCAGTCGGTCACGATCGTCGGGTCCCGTGCGCTCGTGCCCGCCGAAGGCCTCAACGCTGTGGCTGTCCTCGACACCACGACGGGCGCGCTGCTCGGTCTCGCGCCGGTCGGTGACCACCCCGTCGCGGTCGCCGTCGACGGAACCTTGGCGTGGGTGGCCAACGCGAACGACGACAGCGTCTCCGTGCTCGACCTGGCCGCGACCCCGGTCCGGCAGGTGGCGCAGTACTCCACGCACCTGATCCCCGGTGAGGCGAACGGCTCGACGCCCACATCGATCGCCGTCGACGCTGCACACGTCTACGTGACGCTGGCCGGCGACAACGTCGTCCTGGTCTTGAACAAGACCGGCAAGACGCTCGGTGCCGTCCCGGCGGGCTGGTACCCGACCGTGGTGGGTCTCGCCAACGGCAAGGTCGTCACTGTGGCCGCCAAGGGCCTCGGGTCCCTGCCCGTCACCAACCGCCAGCAGTACGACGGCAACGACATGGTCGGGCTGCTCAGCCAGCTGCCCGCCACGACGAAGCTGGGTCCGCAGACAGCTGAGGCGCGGCGCGACCTGTTGTTCGCAACGACCGCCAACGCACTCCGCCCGAAGGACTCGCCGATCCCGGACGCGGCTCATGCCGGCCAGAGCCCGATCAAGCACGTGGTGATGGTGGTCCGCGAGAACCGGACGTTCGACCAGGTCTTCGGCGACCTGCCGCACGCCGACGCGGACAAGCGCTACCTCGAGTTCGGCAAGAAGATCACGCCGAACGCGCACGCCATCGCCCAGCGCTTCGGGCTGTCGCAGAACTTCTACAGCGACGGCGAGGCCAGCCAGCAGGGCCACTACTGGACTGCCGACGGCGTCTCGACGGACTTCGACGAGAAGTCCTGGCTGTACTCCTACTCCAACCGCACCCGCCCGTTCGACTCCGTCGCGGGCGTCATCAACCCGCGATGCGGGGCGGAGTTCCAGCACCTGGCGGCGTCAGGAAAGACGTTCCGCAACTACGGCGAGCTCGTCGGCACCTCCGTCTCGCAGATGCCGACCGCGCAGGCCGCCCCGGGCTCGACGTGCACCGTCCCCGGCGGGACCTACGACGCTGCGTCGCTCGCAGGCTTCTCCAACGGGCTCGGCTCCAACGCGACGCTGACCACGGTCTCGGACGTGGACAAGGAGGCCGAGTTCGAGCGCGAGTTCACCCCGCTCATCGCCGCGGGTCAGATGCCCGCGTTCACCTACGTGGTCATGGGCAACGACCACACCAACGGTTCCTCGGCCGGGTCCAAGACGCCGCAGGCGTTCGTCGCCACGAACGACCAGGGCATCGGCAAGCTGGTCGACTTCCTCTCGCACAGCGCCGTCTGGTCGTCCACGGCCGTCTTCGTGGTCGAGGACGACAGCCAGGACGGCATGGACCACCGCGACGGGCACCGCAACATCGCGCTGGTCGCCTCTCCGTACTCGAAGCCCGGTGCCCTGAGCTCCCTGCACATCTCGCAGGCGTCGATCCTGCGCGTCATGGAGCTCGTCCTCGGTGTCCCGCCCATCAGCTCCTACACGCAGTACGCCGCCGTCCCGTACGACCTATTCCAGGCCAAGCCGGACCTGCGCCCCTTCACGGCGCTGCCCGCGACGTACGACATCAACACCAAGAACCCCGCTGCCGCCATCGGCACTGCGTCAGCGATGAAGCTCGACCTGACGAACATCGACCGGGCCGGGCCGCTGCTCGAGGCACAGATCTGGGAGGCGACCCGGCCGGGCGAGCCGATGCCGGACGGGCTGCTCGCCGAGCTGTGGAGCCGCGCCGGCGTCGGCTCCCGCGCGCTGATGTCCTGGTCGCTCGGCCAGAGCTGTGCCTGCGACCCGAAGGTGGGTGGCGAGCCTTGATGGCGGTTGTTGCGGGTCGCGGTTCACCAGCCCGAGTGGAGGCGGCCCTCCGCTCCGGCCGCCCGTCAGGCGGTCTGCGGGATCCGCAGGGAGATGTTGTTGCAGGCCTCGCAGGTCTCTTCGGGGATGAGACCCAGACGCATGAGGCCGGCGAAGATCCGGCAGCCGACGCACAGCGCGAACACCGACTCGAGGGTCGCGAAGACGACCATCAGGCCGAGGAGCAGCTGCGGTCCCAGGACGAAGCCGGTGGCGACGAGCACGACCGTCAGCAGCGTGACGAACGCGCCGATGGCCTGGGCAAAGCGCTTCGGGGGGCCGGCGACGAGCTTCTCGTGGCCGATCCTCGGTGCGATGACCCGGGTGGCGAGCAGTCCGAGGGGGCTGAAGCGCGGGCCGGACGCGACCCGAGCCACGAAGCCGTACGCGATCGGCACCGTCAGCCAGAGGAAGCGGCTGTCGACGAGGCTCAGGAGCAGCGTCCCGAGGCTCATGACGATGACGCCGGCCGCGACCGTCCGCGCGGCGACCTCGTTGACCGGGTTGGGAAAGCTGAACACGTGCACTCCTGGCAGATCGGGTCAATCCCTAGTCAGCCTAAGGGTAATGACGGCGGATCTGTTCCCGGGGCGGTCAGGTCAGCTGGCTGCGGGGG
>JAWWOJ010000240.1:0-2804 GCA_033851885.1 Frankiales bacterium
GGCGACGCTGAGGGGCCGGTGTTAGAGGGCGGTTTCCCAGCATCTGCGGGCGATACCGTCGCAAACTGCACATTAGGGAACATCCGGGGCATTAGGCTGTAATCGCATCATTCACGGGCGCGCACCAACGCGCACGCCGTCGCTGTACCTGGATGGGTCTGGTCATGCTTGACGCAGTACAGATCGGCGACCTCGTGGCCGCCGATGGCGTACCCTTCCCACCCGTTGACCAGGAGTACCTGTTCCAGGCTCGCCAGATGCAGGCGCTCTCGCTCGCGGTGCACATCCCGCTCGTCTGCTTCGGGCTCTCGTTCCCCATGATGGTGCTGTTCGCCGAATTGCGCTACCTGCGCACCGGCGACCCGCTCTTCCGCACGCTCGCCAGGCGCTGGTCGAAGGTGATGCTGGCCCTGTTCGCGGTGGGCGTTGTCACGGGCACAATCCTCAGCTTTGAGCTGGGCCTGCTGTGGCCCGGCTGGATGGCGAGCTTCGGCAACGTGTTCGGGCTTGGCTTCGCACTCGAGGGCTTTTCCTTCTTCGTCGAGGCAATCTTCATCGCGGTCTACGTCTACGGCTGGGACAGGCTTGGGCCGCGAGCGCACTTCGTCTCCGGCATCCCGGTCGCGATCGCCGGTATCACCGGCTCGCTGTTCGTCATCTCGGTCAACGGCTGGATGAACAACCCCCGCGAATTCACGCTACTGAACGGTCGGGCGATCGACGCGAACCCGTGGGCGGCCCTGTTCGGCAACCGGTTCTTCTGGCACGAGGCGGTGCACATGTACTTCGCCGGCTTCATCGTGGCCGGCTTCCTGATCGCCAGCGCGTACGCGTGGGGCTTCCTGCGCGGACGCCGGGGCCGCTACGAGCGGACAGCGCTGACGATCGCTCTCACCGCCGCGGCGGTTGCCGCACCCCTGCAGATCCTGGTCGGCGACTGGGCCGCGCGGGAGGTCGCGCAAGCGCAACCGGTGAAGCTCGCCGCGATCGAAGGGCTCGGGCAGACCACGGCAGGCGCGCCCGAGCACCTGCTCGGCTGGTATGACGGGCAAAAGGTCGTCTACGGAATCGAGATCCCGCGCCTGCTGTCGCTGCTCGCCTTCCACAACCCGAACGCGACGGTCCAGGGGCTCAACGTCGTGCCGCTCGCCGACCAGCCACCGGTGAACGTCGTACGCTTCTCCTTCCAAACCATGGTGGGCATCGGAACCCTGCTAGCCCTATTGAGCCTCATCTACTTCTATGTTCGATTCCGCCGGAAACGGCTGCCCACGTCGCGCTGGTTCTATCGCGCGGTCATTGCCGCCGGTCCGCTATCCGTGGTGGCGCTGATCGCCGGCTGGGTGACCACCGAGGTGGGCCGGCAACCGTGGATAGTCTACGGCGTCATGCGCACGTCCGAGGCGGTCACCGGCGCCAAAGGCATACCGGTCGGGTACGCGACGCTGGTGGCCGTCTACATCGGACTGCTCGCCGCGGTCGTGTGGTTACTGCGCCGGTTCAGCCGAGTCCCGCTGGACTCGCCCGAACCGGGGCCTGCCATCCCGCCGGGGGTCGCCGATGCTGGCTGAGATCCCGATGGTGTTCATACTCATCGGTCTCGCGGCGTATACCGTGCTGGCCGGGGCGGACTTCGGCTCCGGCATCTGGACGCTCTTCCCCGTCGGCGGCCGGAGCAGCAGGGCGGCGACTCGCGACTTCGCCCGGCACGCCATGGGTCCCGTCTGGGAGGCCAACCACGTCTGGCTCATCTTCGTGCTCGTCGTCTGTTGGACCGCGTACCCGGTCGCCTACGCCTCGATTGTCTCCACGCTCACGGTGCCGCTGTTCATCGCTGCGGTCGGGATCATCCTGCGTGGAGCCTCGTATGCACTGCGCGAGCAACTCGAGGCCACGCGTGAGCAGCGATTCGTCGAGAGTGTGTTCGCCCTCTCATCCGTATTGACTCCGTTCGCCCTGGGCGCCGTTACCGGCGCGGTCGCCAGCGGCCGCGTGCCCGTCGGGAACGCCAAGGGCAACCTCGTCACGAGCTGGCTGAACCCGACGTCGGTGCTCGTGGGGATTTTGGCGGTCGCCGTCTCAAGCTACCTGGCGGCGGTGTACCTCGCCGCCGATGCCCGCCGACTCGGGCAGCGGGAGTTGGAGCGCGACTTCCGCTCGCGCGCACTCTGGTCGGGGTTGGTGACCGGAGCGCTTGCCCTTGCCGGTCTCCTTGTTGTGCGCCTGGACGCCCGGCCATTCTGGAACGGGCTCACGAGCGCAGGTGGGCTGGCCATGGTCGGCCTCTCCGCTGCCGCGGGGATCGTGACCCTCATACTTGTTTGGCGCAGCCGTTTCGGCCCGGCGCGTGCGTCGGCCGCACTCGCGGTGGTGGCGATCGTGGCCGGTTGGGCCGTGGCACAGCAGCCGCGCTTCCTTCCCGGGCTTACCGTCAGCCAGGCTGCGGCCAGCCGTTCGACGCTGATTGCCGTCATTGTTGCCGTGGTCATCGGTGCTGTCGTCCTCGTCCCATCACTGCTGCTGTTGTTCGGGCTGTTCCTGCGCGGTCGGTTGGACGAGGGCCCGCGAACTGGTGTACCCGTGCTCGAGACGCGGGGCGCCGCCGGCAGTCGTCGACCGCGCCTGGTCGCGGTGTTCGCCCTCGCCTGTCTGCTCGTGGGTGCGGGCCTGACCGTCCTGACCGACGCCGGCGTGACGCTGGCCGTGGGCATCGTCTGCCTGTGCGCGTGCGCCGTGTCCGCCTTCGTTCTCGCCACCACCACAGGGGAGACGGACACCTGAGGTTTTCTGGACTACGAGAGCGC
>JAWWOJ010000248.1:0-12773 GCA_033851885.1 Frankiales bacterium
CTCGACCGGAGCGTGACCGTCAACGAGGACGGCTCCGAGGCGACCGTCGTCGACGTCTCCATGGAGCAGACCCGCACCGACTGGCTCGTGACGAAGGTCGCCGTCCGCAAGGGCCGCGGTCGCCGTCGCAGCGAGCTGCTCACCGTCGACTGGGACGAGGTCACCGGGCTGGGCGTGCCGGAGCACGAGCAAGGTGCCGCCAACCTGCTCGCCGTGCTCGCAAAGCTCCGCCCCGCGGACCTGGCCGGCGTCCTGCACGATCTCTCCGACAAGCGCCGGGGCGAGATCGCGGCGGCGCTGGACGACGAGCGGCTCGCCGATGTCCTCGAGGAGATGCCCGAGGACGAGCAGGTCGAGCTGCTGTCGGGCCTCGCCGACGAGCGCGCCGCCGACGTGCTCGAGGCGATGGCCCCCGATGACGCGGCCGACCTGCTCGGTGAGATGCAGCCCGCCGATGCCGAGCGGCTGCTGGAGCTGATGGAGCCGGACGAGGCGGAGCCGGTGCGGCAGCTGCTCGCCTACGGCGAGGACACCGCCGGCGGTCTCATGACCAGCGAGCCCGTCATCCTCGGCCCCGGCGCAACCGTCGCCGAGGCGCTGGCCCGCATCCGGCACGTCGACATCGCTCCCTCACTCGCCGCCCAGGTCTATGTCGTGCGGCCGCCGTTCGAGACCCCCACCGGCCGCTACCTGGGCACCGCGCACTTCCAACGGCTGCTCCGTGAGCCGCCCTCGACGCTGCTCGGTGCCACGCTCGAGACCGACATCGACCCGCTGCTGCCGGAGTGCCCGCTGCACGACCTGACCCGGCACCTCGCGACCTACAACCTGGTCGCCGTGCCGATCGTCGACCCCGACGGGCACCTGCTCGGGGCCGTCACGGTCGACGACGTGCTTGACCACGTGCTGCCCGAGGACTGGCGTGAGGGGATGGTGCGCAGCCATGGCTGAGCGCCACCCGCGTCGGTCGGTCTCGCGGGCCCGGCTCGACCAGCCGGTCGCCCCTCGTGGCGCGATCCCGCGCCCGCACTACGACCCGGAGGCCTTCGGACGGCTCTCGGAGCGGATCGCGCGGTTCCTCGGGACGAGCCGCTTCCTCGTCTACCTCACCCTGTTCTGCGCGATCTGGATCCTCTGGAACGCGGCTGTGCCACCCAAGCTGCAGTTCGACAGCTACGCCAACAAGTTCACGCTGCTCACGCTCATCCTGTCGCTGCAGGCGTCCTATGCCGCACCGCTCATCCTGCTGGCGCAGAACCGGCAGACCGACCGCGACCGGGTGGCGATGGAGGAGGACCGCGGGCAGAACCAGCGACTGCAGGCCGACGTGGAATACCTCACCCGGGAGCTCGCGTCCCTGCGGCTCTCGCTCGGCGAGACCGCCACCCGCGACTTCCTGCGCGACCAGCTGCGCGACCTCGCCGAGGAGGTCGTCGCCCGCACGAGCGAGGGCGTCTTCGACCAGCAGGCTCGCCTGCAGCGCGAGGAGCGGGAGCGCCGGGCCGAGCGCAAGCGCCGCCGCAGCGACAAGGACAAGACCGAGACACCCCAGAAGCTGTCCGAGCCGTTCGACGGCGAAGCGGACAGCGCCTGAGCATCGGTCCTTCACTTCTGGCCCGAACTGGTCGAAGAGGACAGCGTGAGTGCCGTGCCTGCCGAAAACGGACTGCCCAGGGTGGTCCCGCTGTCGGCTGCCTCCGGGAAGCCTGCCGGACCCCTTCGACGCCGGATCGGCGAGGTACTGGTCGACTCCGGCCTGTTGACCGCCGACCAGCTGTCCGACGCGCTGTCCAGGCAACGCGACGTGCTGCCGGGTCAGCCCCGTCCGAGGCTCGGCACAGTCGTGATCGAGATGGGCCACGCCACCGAAGCGCAGGTCGCAGAGGCGCTCGCCACCGCGCTCGGCCTCGACCTCGTGGACCTGGGGCGCACCATGGTCGTCCCCGAGCACGTACGCCTGTTGCCGCGCCAGGTCGCCGAGCGCAGCAACGTCCTGGTCCTCTCCAAGGACGGCAACCGCCTCAAGGTCGCGACCTCCGATCCCACCAACGTCGTCGCCCTCGACGACGTGAAGCTCTACGCGCGGGCCGCCGAGATCGAGGTCGTCGTCGCCACCGAGAGCCAGGTGCGCGAGCAGCTGGCCCGGGCCTGGTCGCTGTCGGAGGACCGCGGCGACGTCAGCACGATGTTCGAGGGCTTCGACGAGGACCAGGAGTCGAACGACGAGCTGGCGCAGGGCGGCACTGACGCAGCCCCGATCGTCCGGCTGGTCGACGTGATCCTGTCCGACGCGGTGCGCGCCCGGGCGTCGGACGTGCACGTCGAGCCGCAGGCCGGTGAGCTGCGCATCCGCTACCGCGTCGACGGCCTGCTCCGGGATGTGATGACGGTCCCCAAGAACGCGACCGCCGCCGCGGTGAGCCGCATCAAGATCGTGTCCGGCCTCGACATCGCGGAGCGGCGGCGGCCGCAGGACGGCCGCGCCAAGCTGACGGTCGACGGCTTCACGGTCGAGGCCCGCATCTCGACCCTGCCGACCCTGCACGGCGAGAAGGTCGTCGTCCGGCTGCTCCCCCGCGCCGAGAACGTCCCTCTGCTCAACAAGACCGGCATGACCCCGATGCAGCTGGAGACACTCGGCAGTGCCCTGATCCAGAGCCAGGGGCTGGTGCTCATCACCGGCCCGACCGGCTCGGGCAAGACAAACACGCTGTACGCCGCGATCCAGCAGGTCAGCACCCCCGACCGCAACATCGTGACCCTCGAGGACCCGGTCGAGGTCCAGGTCGCGGGCATCACACAGGTGCAGGTCCACGAGCGGTCCGGCATGACGTTCGCGCGCGGTCTGCGCTCGGTGCTTCGGCAGGACCCCGACATCGTCCTGGTCGGCGAGGTCCGCGACCAGGAGACGGCCGAGCTCGCGCTGCAGGCATCGCTCACCGGTCACCTCGTCCTCACCACGCTGCACACCAACGACGCCGTCAGTGCCATCACCCGTCTCGTGGACATGGGCGTCGAGCCCTTCCTCGTGGCGTCCTCGCTCACCCTGGTCGTCGCCCAGCGGCTCGTCCGCCGGCCGTGCGCGTCGTGCGCCGCCGAGTACGTCCCCTCGCCCCGCACCCTCTCGCTGCTCGGTCTCGCCGCGGCCGACCTCGAGGGTGCGACGCCCACCCGCGGCAAGGGCTGCGGCGAGTGCGGTGGCACCGGCTACCGCGGCCGCACCGGCATCTACGAGGTCCTGCCGGTCACGGCGGCGCTCCGCAAGGTGCTCCTGACCACCCCGACCGAGGCCGCCATCGGCGCGGCCGCCCGCGAGCACGGCATGACGACGCTGCGGGCCTCGGCGCTCGCTGCGGCGCATCGCGGCGAGACGACGTACGAGGAGGTCCTGCGGACCACCCACGTCGACGCTGTTGCGGGTCCACGCTGCCCCACCTGCGCCCGAGCCCTCGCCGACGACATGGTGTGCTGCCCCTGGGACGGCGCGCTGGTCGAGCGCGACCGCTGCCGCGGCTGCGAGCGGCAGCTCGACGCCGAATGGGCGACCTGCCCCTGGTGCCGCACCGAGGTGGACCGTCCGACCAGTCAGCCGGCCATCCCGACCCAGCTGCCCCGGCTGCTCGTCGTCGACGACGACCCGAGCGTGTGCCAGTTCGTCAGCGCTGCCCTTGCCGGCTCGGCCGAGGTCGTGACGGCGTTCACGTCCGACATGGCGTTGAACCTGCTCGGCAACCAGCCGTTCGACGGCGTGCTCGTCGACAACGGCCTGCCCGACCTGTCCGGCGTCGAGTTCATCCGCCTGGTCCGGTCCGACCCCAAGACGTTGACCCTGCCCCTCGTGCTGTTCACGGGCGCGTCGTCGGCCGACATCGAGCGCGAGGCCCGCAACGCCGGCGCCGACGACTTCCTCGCCAAGCCGGTCGAGCCAATGCTGCTCGAGGAGCGCGTCATGTCACTGCTCACCCGCGAGACCCGCGCCCTGCCGACCGCCATGGGCGGCGCGTCCACCTGAGCCGTCGGGTACGAAGGACACGTGTCCCCATCCCGCCAGGAGGCCTACGGCCCGGCCCCGCGCCAGCGGGGTGAGTGGTGGGTGCCGGCGGGCCGGACGACAGCAGGCCCCCTCGTGGTGCTCGTGCACGGCGGTTACTGGCGCGACAGCTACGACCTGACCCTCGAGGACGCCGTCGCCGACGACCTCGCCCGCCGCGGCTTCCTGGTCTGGAACATCGACTACGCCCCCTCCGTCGAGGCGTGGCCGGCGACGCTTCAGGACGCGGCGGCGGCGTACGACTTCGCCTTCCACGGCAGGTACGCCCGACTGGTGGACCGCGCCAGGGTCGCCGTCGCCGGTCACTCCGCGGGCGGCCAGCTGGCGTTGTGGCTGGCGTCCCGCTCGCGGCTCCCTGCCGGTGCTCCGGGTGCCGGCAGCCACGTGGTGCCAAAGCTCGCGGTGCCGCAGGCGCCGGTCGCCTCGCTGGCGCATGCCTACGTGCTCGGTCTCGGCGGCGGCGCGGTGGGTGCGCTCCTCGGCGGCGGCCCGTCGGACGTACCCGACCGATATGCGGTCGCCGACCCCGTGGCCCTCGCACCCGCGGTCGTACCGACGACCATCGTGCACGCCACCGGGGACGATGTCGTGCCGATGAGCCAGAGCGAGGACTACGTGCGGGCGTCGCCTGGCACGGTCCTCGTCAAGGTGCCCGGCGACCACTTCACCCACCTGGATCCTTCGTCCCAGGCCTGCGAGGCGCTCCGCCGGGTCCTCACAGCGCTCTGACCGCTGCCGCGGCTCCGGCTGCCGCGAGGACCACGACCAGGAACGGCAGCCGGCGCCACAGGCAGAGCGCGCCGACACCGAGGGACACGACGCGCGCGTCGAGTGTCAGTGACCGGCCGTGCGCGAACACCTGCGTGATGACCAGCGCGGCCAGCAGCGCCGCCGGGAGCAGCGTCGCCGCCTTGCGCAGTGCCGGCCGATCCAGGACGGTCGACGGGACGGCCCAGCCGGCGGCCTTGAAGCCGAAGCAGCCCGCGGCCGTGAGCAGCACCGCTGACCAGATCATCGGCGCACCAGGGCAGGGAGGACCGCCAGTCCGGCCACCAGCACCGGGACGCCCGGAGGGGTGAGGGGCACCGCGGCGAGTGCCAGCACCGCACCGCCGACCGCCACCGGCCAGGCCTCGCGCAGCCGCGGCCACAGCAGCCCGAGGAACGCGGCACCGACGGCCCCGTCGAGCCCGACGGCAGCGGGGTCGACGGCCGAGGCGGACGCCGCACCCACGAGTGTCGAGAGGTTCCACACGACATAGACCGTGAGCCCCGTCCACCAGAAGCCCACGTGCGTCCAGGCCGGCGGCGAGGTCGTGGCGATCGCGGTGCTCTCGTCGATGGTGATCTGCGCAGCGACCACGCGCCGCCACCCGCGCACCGGGATGCGCTCCTTGAGGATCACGGCGTACAGGCCGTTGCGGCCACCGAGCAGCACCGCGCTCGCGACGCCCGCCGCAACCGAGCCGCCCGCGCCGAGGACGCTGACTAGCGCGAACTGCGACGCCCCGGTGAAGACCAGCAGCGACACGGCGCAGGCCTGCACCACGGAGAAGCCGGCGACCACCGCGGCCGCGCCGAACGAGGCGCCGTAGAGGCCCACCGCGACGCCGAGCGACAGCGAGCGCCGCACGACCTCCCGGCGGACGGCTTCGGTCAGCGCACGCCCTCGGCCTCGCCGCAGCCGCCGACCGGGGGCTCGAGCGAGCCGACCCCGAGCTTGAGCATGAGGCGTTGGAGCTCGTCGAGCTCCTCCGGCGTGAGCCGTGAGGTCATGTGCTCGCTGATGCCGCGCAGGTGCGTCGGCGCGGCCGACCGCAACCGCATCAACCCCGCCTGGGTGAGCACGGCCAGGGTGCCCCGGGCGTCGCTGGGGCAGGCCTCCCGCTCCACCAGCCCGTCGCGCTCGAGCCGGTCGACGAGCCGCGTGAGACCGGAGCGGGAAAGCAGCACGCGATCCGCGAGCTCGGTCATCCGCAGCCGCCTGGCATCCGCTTCGGCGAGCTGCAGCAGGACGTCGTAGGACGCGAGCGGGAGGTCGTGCTCCGCGACGAGCTCGGCCTCCAGCTCGCGGCTGATCTGGGAGTGCGCACGGAGGAAGGCGCGCCACGCACCGAGCTCACGGACCGTGAGTCTCTCGGCTGTCGCCTTCATCACCACCTGCTCATGTTACTTGCGCCCGCAACACTGAGTAACGTCTTTTCCGTGCGCAACGCCAAGGACTTCTTCCAGCCGCTCGCCGTCGGTGCACCCGCGCCGCTGCGCGAGATCCCGTGGACGCCGTCGCGGATGCTCCACTTCTTCGACCCCTCCAACGCCAAGATGGTGTCGAAGCTGCCCGACCTCGCACCGAAGGTCGACGTGCTCCTCGGCAACCTCGAGGACGCCATCCAGGCCGGCAACAAGGTCGCCGCCCGCGAGGGCCTCGTCAAGGTCGCCAACTCGATCGACCTCGGTGAGACCGCCCTGTGGACGCGGGTCAACGACCTGGGCAGCCCGTGGGTGCTCGACGACCTGACCACCCTGGTGCTCGACGCCGGCGAGACGATCGACGTCATCATGGTGCCGAAGGTCGAGGGACCCGAGGACATCCACTACGTCGACCGCCTGCTCGCCCAGCTCGAGGCGAAGGCCGGCCTGTCCCGACCGCTGCAGGTGCACGCCATCCTCGAGACCGCCCGGGGCGTCGCCAACGTCGAGGAGATCTGCGCGGCGAGCCCGCGGATGCAGGGCATCTCACTCGGCCCGGCCGACCTCGCCGCCAACCGCCGCATGAAGACCACGCGCGTCGGCGGTGGCCACCCCGGCTACCTGGTGCGCCAGGACCCGGACGGCGACAAGGAACGCCAGACCTTCCAGCAGGACCTCTGGCACTACACCGTCGCCCGGATGGTCGACGCCTGCGCCTCGAACGGCATCTACGCCTACTACGGCCCGTTCGGCGACATCGCCGACACCGTCGCCTGCGAGGACCAGTTCCGCAACGCCTACCTGCTCGGCTGCGTCGGCGCCTGGTCGCTGCACCCGGTGCAGATCGACATCGCCAAGAAGGTCTTCTCCCCCGAGCCGGCCGAGGTGGCGTGGGCGCGTCGCGTGGTCGAGGAGATGGGCGAGGACGGCCGCGGCGCGGTGATGATCGACGGCAAGATGCAAGACGACGCGACGTACAAGCAGTGCAAGGTCGTCCTGGAGCTCGCGACCCGGCTCGCGGCCCGCGACGCCGACCTCAGGGAGGCGTACGGGCTGTGACGGTCCTGCGCTCCGTGCTGTACATGCCCTCGAGCAATGAGCGGGCGCTCGAGAAGGCCAAGACGATCCCCGCCGACGCGATCATCTTCGACCTCGAGGACGCCGTCGCCCCCGACGCCAAGGAGGCCGCGCGGGCAAACGCCGTCGGGGCCGTCCAGTCGGGCGAGTACGGCGGGAAGGTCCTCACCATCCGATGCAACGGCCTCGACACCCCTTGGGGCGCAAGCGATCTGGCCGCCGCGGCCGCTGCTGGGCCCGCGGCCGTCGTCGTACCGAAGGTGTCCGGCCCCGACCACCTGCAGAAGGTCGTCGCCATCACGGGCGATGTCCCGGTCTGGGCGATGGTCGAGACGCCGGCGGCGCTGTTCGCGATCCGTGAGATCGCGCAGTTCCCGCAGGTGTCGGTCCTCGTCATGGGGACCAACGACCTCGTGAAGGAGCTGCGCGCCGCGATGGTGCCCGGCCGCGCGCCGCTGCTGCCGCACCTCGCGACCGCGCTGCTCGGCGCCCGGGAGGCCGACAAGGTCATCCTGGACGGCGTCTACAACGACGTGAAGGACCTCGACGGCTTCCTCACCGAGTGCCGGCAGGGCAAGGAGCTCGGCTTCGACGGCAAGACGCTCGTCCACCCGACACAGGTCGAGGGCGCCAACGACACCTGGGCACCCACCGAGGACGAGGTGACGCACGCCAAGAAGGTGATCGAGGCGTTCGCCGAGGCGGAGCGTGACGGCCGCGGCGTCGTCACCGTCGACGGGCGGATGGTCGAGAACCTGCACCGGGACATCGCCCTGCGCACCCTCGAGACCGCTGCGGCCATCGCCACCCTCTGACCCGCGTGAATGGATACAGCACTTCGGCATCAGCCCCCCAAAGCGAAGTGCTGTATCCATTCACGGCGGACGTAGGCTGGGGGATCATGACGCTTCCCACGCACGACCAGCTCCAGGCCGCGCTCGCCACCGTCGAGGACCCCGAGATCCGGCGCCCGATCACCGAGATCGGCATGCTCAAGAGCGCGACCGTCGACGCCGACGGCACCGCACGCGTCGGCGTCTACCTCACGATCAGCGGCTGCCCGATGAAGGACACCCTGACGCAGCGCGTCACGGACGCGGTGTCGCCGCTCGAGGGCGTCACGAGCGTCGTCGTGGAGCTGGACGTCATGAGCAGCGAGCAGCGCCAGGAGCTGCAGACGCTGCTGCGCGGTGACAACCCGACCCGCGAGATCCCGTTCGCGCAGCCGGGCAGCCTGACCCGGGTGTTCGCCGTGGCATCCGGCAAGGGTGGCGTCGGCAAGAGCTCGGTCACCGTCAACCTGGCCGTCGCGCTGGCCGCCAAGGGCCTGCGGGTCGGTGTCGTCGATGCCGACGTCTATGGCTTCAGCGTCCCGCGCATGCTCGGCGTCGAGCACCGTCCGACGCAGGTCGAGCAGATGATCCTGCCGCCGTCCGCGCACGGCGTGAAGGTCATCAGCATCGGGATGTTCACCAAGGACAACACCCCGGTCGTGTGGCGCGGGCCGATGCTGCACCGCGCGCTGCAGCAGTTCCTGGCCGACGTCTACTGGGGCGACCTCGACTACCTGCTGATGGACCTGCCGCCCGGCACCGGAGACATCGCGATCTCGGTCGCGCAGCTCGTCCCCACCGCCGAGATCCTCGTCGTCACGACGCCCCAGTTGGCGGCCCAGGAGGTGGCCGAGCGGGCCGGCTCGATCGCCCTCCAGACCCACCAGCGCATCGCCGGCGTCGTCGAGAACATGAGCTACTTCCCGTGCCCGCACTGCGGGGAGCCGGTCGACGTCTTCGGGTCCGGCGGCGGGGAGGCGGTCGCGGGCAGCCTCAGCAGGCTGCTCGGGGCCGAGGTGCCGCTGCTCGGTCAGGTGCCCATCGACAAGCGTCTGCGCGAGGGCGGCGACAACGGCGTACCGCTGGTGCTGTCCGACCCCGACAGCGCCGCGGGCAAGGAACTGCTCATGATCACCGAGAAGATCTCCGGCAAGCCGCGTGGCCTCGCCGGCCTGTCGCTCGGGCTCAGCCCGGCGAAAAGGTAGCTACAGGCTGAACTTGTAGCGGATCCGGTCGTAGCCCTGGCACTGGGGCTGCACCTGGATCGTCCCGCTCACCGTGCCGCTGAACTGGCCCTCGGCCTCGTACGTCGGCTCCTGGTCGGTTGCCGAGGCGGTCAGCCCCTGGGCCGCGAGCTGCGCGACCACCTTGTCCCGCAGCGACACCAGGTCCTTGCGCGACCCTTTCGTGATCGTGTAGACGACGAGGGTCTTTCCCTGGCTGTCGACCTCGAGCAGGGTCTGGTCGGACGGTACGGCGAAGCTGCCGAGCCCGGTCGGCAGCGCGACCCCGGGCGTCGGACTGGTCAGGGAGCCACAGGCCCGCTCGGCGTCCTTGACCTTCTCGTGGTGGTCGAAGTACTCGAACACGAAGAAGCCGGCGACGCCGACCGCGGCGATGACGACGAGGGTGATCAGGACCTTCACGAGACGGCTCACGACGCAGGAGCGTAGGGGGTCGCGGTGGCCCATGACCCACGGTGCGGAACCAGATCTGGACGCCTTGAAACGCCCTCGAGGTTGACCGCGGTTCAGGTCGTGTCAGGGTCCCAGGGAGCGGGTTCGCCGGGAAGCAGCACGGCCTGCCGGGCACCGACGGCGGCGAACTCGTCCGGATCGTCCTCGAGCAGGTGCTTGCGGACGAACTCGCGCGGGTGCAGCGACCGCAGGTCCAGGTCGGCGACCTCGGGCCCGAGCTCGGCCTTGAGGTCGGAGCTCATGCTCTTGAGGTAGAGCCGCAGCTTGCGGAGGGTGCGACCGGCGTCGGCGGCAATGCCGGGAAGGCGATCAGGACCGAAGACGAACAGCCCGAGCAGCAGCAGCACCGCCGCTTCGGGCCAGCCCAGACCACCCAGCACGTCGGCCTCCTCGTCCGTCCGTCACAGCCTACGAGGACTGCTTGTCCTGCAGGACGACCCGGGCGGTGCGGGTGGAGCCGCCGCGCAGGTAGGTCACCGGGACGGTGTCGCCGACCCGGTGCTCGCGGAGCGCGACGACCAGCTGGTCGACGCTGTGCACGGCCGTGCCGCCCACACCGGTGATGATGTCTCCCGGGCGCAGGCCGGCCTTGGCTGCCGCGCCGCCGGAGGTGAGCGAGATGAGCCGCGCGCCGCGCGGACCGTTGCCGTCGGCGCCGACGGTGCGCGCGAGCACGTTGATGGACGGGTGCGTCGCCTTCCCGGTGCGGATCAGCTGTTCAGCGATGGACCGTGCCTCATCGACGGGGATGGCGAACCCGACGCCGATCGAGCCGGACTGGGTGTCGGCGATCGTGCTGCCGAGCGTGGCGATGGCGGAGTTGATGCCGATCACCCGGCCGGCAGCGTCGACGAGCGCGCCGCCCGAGTTGCCGGGGTTGATGGCCGCGTCGGTCTGGATGGCGTTGAAGAGCGGCGGCGCGGCGGCGCCCGTCTCCGAGGGCACCTGCACGGTGCGGTTGAGGGCACTGATGATCCCGGACGTCACCGTGCCGGCCAGCCCAAGTGGGGACCCGATGGCGAGCACCGGGTCGCCGACGACGAGGTCGCTCGAGGTGCCAAGCGTCGCAGGGACGAGCTTCGGGCTGCCGAGGATCTTGATGACGGCCAGGTCCGTCTCGGGATCGGTGCCGACGACGCGGGCCTTCAGGTCCGTCTGGCTCTCGTCGGTGAAGGACACCGTGATCGAGCCGCCGCCGGCGACGACGTGGTTGTTGGTGAGCACGTAACCGTCGGAGCGCAGCACGACGCCGGATCCGGTGCCCCCCGTCGTACCGCTGTCGACCTGGATGCTGACGACGCTGCGCAGCACCCTGGCCGCGATCCCCGCGACGGAGGTGCTGGGTCGCGAGACGGGGGTGCTGGTGACGGGCGTGCCCAGCGTCGCCGTGGCGTCGTGCACCCCGACGGTGCGGTCTCCGCGGGCGCCCACCCAGCCACCGGCGGCCCCCGCGAGCAGGGCGGTGGCGAGCACGGTGGACACGAAGACCCTGCGCGTGGGGCCGCGCCCGAGCTCCCCCGGGTGTCCGGGGATGTCCGTCGGGTAGCCCCAGGCGAGGGCCCGCGTGGGCGGCGTCTCCTCGAGGGCGGACGGGTCAGGCACAGCGGGGCTCCTCGGGGGCAGGCGACTGAGGTCAGTGTCCCGCTAGGCGAAGGGGTTCAACCAGGCACCCACGCGTGACAGTCCCCGCCACACCTTGTCGCCGACGCCTTCGTCCGCCGCCGGCGGATCGGCGTGCGGCAGCACGAGCACTGCCTGGTCGATGGTCGAGTCGGGTGCGTCGGACACCAGGGTCCAGGTGCGACCGCCGCCAGACCACACCAGCTGCTCCGGTGCCGTGCTCGTGACGTGGACCAGCCCACCGCCCACCTCGCGCAGGACACCGCCGGTGCCCGCGGGGAGGGCGCCGTGCTGGACGAACAGTGAGAGGGTCGACAGCCCGTCGGAGTAGGCCAGCTGGACGACGCCGTCCGGGTGCAGCCGGGCGTCGAACAGCTCCAGCCCTGAGGGTAGGTGGTCCACGATGGGCCAGCCGTCCTCGATGAGCTGCTGCACCTGTTGGTCGTCGAGGTGTGTGGTCGGCGGGACGGCAGCGACCGACGTCGCGCGTGGTGCGGTGTCGGTGATCCGGAGCTCGGAGAACGCGTTGCTCACGACGACGCCGCCGCCGTCGTCCATCACGTCGCGTCGCCACACCATGTGGGTGACCTGGTCGATCCAGAAACAGCCCGCGACCGCGGACGCCCCGGTCTCCCCGGGCCGGAGGGCCTCGATGAGCAGCGTGTTCCTGCCGCCGCTCACCGCCGCCCCCGCGACCCTCAGGTCGTAGTGCCGCGCGAGCAGCGCGAACAGGTTGTCGTCGAGCAGGTCGGGCGCCACACCGCGGCCGTTGTCGGCCAGCCCCTCCACGATGCTGCCCGCGCCGGGTGTGTGGGTCACGTTCAGGACGTCGTAACGAGGCATGTCGCCGCGGGTGCTCAGGATGCTCTGGGTGCCCGTCCAGCTGGTGCTGCGGGTGACGGCAGCGGCCCGCTGGAGCAGCGCCAGCGCCGAGACGGCGCCGGCCGGCGTCGTCGACGGCTCGGTCGGGTCGGGAGCGACGCACGCGAGGACGGAACCCCCGCTGACGAGGGCTCCGACGCAACCGACCAGCAGCAGGAGCCGGAGCCGGCTCACGGCGCCGGGCTGGCCGAGCGCCGGGTCACCGCCGGGACCACATCCACTGTGGTGAAAGGGATCTCGCTCGAGGTGGTGCCGTGGTCGATGACGAAGCCGGCGTTCGTCGGGTCGACCGGCGCGACGGGCTGGTGGGGCGGGGGACCGGCCAGGCTGAGTGCGCCGCCGAGCCCGAGGACGACGAACGCCCCGGAGACAGCAGTACGACGCAGCCGCGGGCTGAGGTGGGAGCTCAGGTGGACAGTGGGCC
>JAWWOJ010000371.1:0-5758 GCA_033851885.1 Frankiales bacterium
CGGCTGCTGCGCGACTCGCTGTCGGCGTCGCTGATGGTGAGCAACGACCGGCTGCACGAGACGAACGCCTCGCTCCTCATGGTCGTCAAGGAGGGCTGATGGCTTCGGCCATGGACGTCCCGCAGGCGACCGGGTCCCAGGGCGAGTTCCGGGACACGCTCGTCGCCGAGGGCTTGCTCGTCCCCTCGTCCGTGCCGGGGGTCACCGGCCAGGGGCCGGCCTTCGTCGAGCTGCGGCAGCGCCTCGACGCCCGCATCTCCAAGCTGGTCGCCGACGAGGGCGCCGTCGCCATGGAGTTCCCGCCGATCGAGCCCCGCCACGACATGGAGTCCGTCGGCTACCTGACCTCGTTCCCACAGCTCGCCGGGTCGGTCTTCGCGTTCCACGGCGAGGACGCCGAGGCGCTCGCCCTCGGCGAGCAGGCACACGCGCACCAGGACTGGAGCGGGCACCTGCAGAGCGCCGGCCTCGTCATGGTCCCGGCGGCGTGCCACCCCGTGTATCCCGCGCTGGCGCGCGTCGGAGTGCCGTCCGACGGCATCACGATCGACACCGGCCCGGCCTGGGTGTTCCGGCACGAGCCGTCCGACGACCCGTGCCGGCTCGTGGCCTTCCACATGCGCGAGCTCGTCCGCGCCGGCTCACCCGACACCGTGGGCACGTGGCGCGACGCGTGGCGCGACCGGACCCTGCAGTTCCTCCGGTCGCTCGGCCTGCCGGCTGTGTTCGACGAGGCGAACGACCCGTTCTTCGGCCGGTCCGGCAAGGTGCTGGCACGCAGCCAGCGCGCCCAGAAGCTGAAGTTCGAGATCCTCGTCCCCGTCGGTGGCGACAACCCCACAGCGGTCGCGTCGTTCAACGCCCACGGGGACCACTTCGCCTCGGTGTTCGGGTTGGGCCCTGTCCACACGGCATGCCTGGGCTTCGGCATGGAGCGGTGCGTACTGGCGCTGCTGTTCACCCACGGCACCGACCTGTCCCAGTGGCCCGCGGACGTGCTGGCAGAGCTGTCTTGACCTCTCTGCTGGGGCTGGATCCGTCGACGTACCAGCCGCACCCGGTCCACCGCGCCGACTTCGGCTACCCCGAGACCAACTGCTGGACCGACGTGATCATCGAGTTGCTGCACGCCCACGGCCGCGAGCCGCTCGCCGGTCTCGGCTGCACCCTGGCGCTCGACCACGAAGGCGACCAGTTCACCTTCTTCAAACCGCGGCCCGACGAGCTCGAGGCGCTGTACGGGGTCGACGTCCACGAGCTGCAGCCCTACCGGTCGATCCACTCGCACGTGGAGTCGCAGCTCGCGCAGGGCCGCACGCTGATCGTCGAGGTCGACGGCTGGTGGCTGCCCGACACGGCCGGCACCTCTTACCGCAACGACCACGTCAAGACGGCCATCGCGATCGACACCCTCGCCAGCGACCGGCTCGTCTACTTCCACAACGCCGGTCTGCACGTCCTCGACGGGGAGGACCTCGAGCGGGTCCTCGTGCCCGACCTGCTGCCCGGCTACGTCGAGGTGGTGCGGTTCGACGGCGTACGGCCGGCACCGGAGGAGCTGCCGGTCATCGCCCGCGAGCTGCTGCGCGACAACCTGTTCCGCCGCCCGTCACGGTCGCCCTTCGTCGCGTTCGGCGAGCAGCTCGGACGCGAGCTGGACGAGGTGCTCGCCCTTCCCGCCGCCCAGGTGCACGTCTTCGCCTTCGCCACCACCCGGATGGCCGGCGCCGCCATGGCGCTGGCCGCCGCGCACGTGCGCTGGGTGCTGGGCGAGGCGGGCGCCGAGGCCGCCGAGGCCTTCGACGCGGTGTCCGCCACCACCCGGACGCTGACCATGCGGCTGATGCGCCGCAAGCCGTTCGACCCCTCCGGTCTCGTCGACGCGCTCAACGCCGACTGGTCCCGCGGCCACGAGCTCCTCGACACCCTCACCTGACCCTTGCCGTGAGCGTGGCGCAGGCCCACTTCTGAGGGCGTTGCGAAAGACTGACGTGCGTGCTGGGTCCCTGGGAGCTGATCGCGGACGACGGCACCGTCGTCCCGGTCGTCGTGCCCGGGACCGTGACCCAGGCGTTCACCGACGACCTCGACCAGCGCACCTGGGTGTTCCGCACGCAGGTCCACGAAGTGCCCTCCGACCCGGAGCTCGTGCTCGACGGGGTCGCCACGTCCTACGAGGTGGTTGTCGACGGCACCGTCGTGCTCACCTGCCGGTCGATGTTCGCCCGCCATCGGCTGGCCCTGGACGTGCGGATCGGCTCGATCATCGAGATCCGCTGCCTGCCGCTGTCCACCGCGATGCCCGAGCAGCAGCCACCCCGGGCCCGCTGGCGGACCCGGCTCGTGGACGACGGCAACCTGCGCCTCATCCGCACGACGCTGATCGGTCGCTGCCCAGGCATCGCCCCCGGCCCACCGGTCGTCGGACCCTGGCGACCGGTGCGTCTGGAGTCCCACCGCGAGCCGCTGGGCCTGCGTACCTCGCTCGACGGGACGACCGGAGTGCTGACGTCCACGGCCACAGCGACCCTCAGCTGTGCCGGCGTCACCGGTGTCGGTGAGCTGCGCATCCCGGACGTCGAGCTGTGGTGGCCGCACACCCACGGCACTCCGGCGCTGCACGACGTGACGGCGGACGGCGAGGTGGTCGCGCGGGTCGGCTTCCGGTCGTTGGTCAACGCCGACCCCACCTCGCTCGACCTGGTGGTCAACGGCGTGCCCGTCTGGGCCCGCGGTGCCGTCTGGACCCCGCCGGGCCTGTTGGCCGGGGTCCCCGAGGATCCACGGGCCACGGCCCGGCTCGCCGTTGACGCCGGCATGAACATCCTGCGCGTCCCCGGCCTGGCGCCCTATGAGTCCGCGGAGTTCTTCGCCGTCTGCGACGAGCTCGGCGTCCTGGTCTGGCACGACCTCGCCCTGGCCAACCTCGACGTGCCGCACGACCTGCTCGGCCTCGACGACGAGCTCGCCGAGCTCCTGGACACCGCCGGTGGCCACCCGTCGCTCGCCGTCGTGTGCGGGGGCAGCGAGACCGCGCAGCAGGTCGCGATGCTCGGCTTCGACCCGATGCTGTGGGAGACCCCCTTCCTGCGCGACCGGGCGCCCGCGGCGGTCGGTGAGCAGGCCGTCTGGGTCGCGAACTCCCCGGCAGGCGGCGCCCTGCCGTTCCGGGTGGGTGAAGGGGTCGCCCACTGGTTCGGCGTGGGGGGCTACCGGCGGCCGCTCTCCGACGTACGCACGTCAGAGGTGCGCTTCGCCTCCGAGTGCCTCGCCTTCGCGAACCCGTCGACCAAGGGCGACTGGGTACCACGCGACAACGGGGCCGACTGGGACTTCGCCGACGTCGTCGACCACTACGCCGCGCTGCTCGGCCGTCCTCGGGAGGTGGTCGTCGGCGAGCTGATGGCCCACGTCTTCGGCGACTGGCGACGGGCCGCGTCGCCCAACCGCGGCGGCATCGTGCTCTGGCTGCGCGACCTCCAGCCGGGACACGGCTGGGGCCTGATCGAGTCGGACGGGACACCCAAGCCGCCGTACGTCGCCTTGGCCGGAGTGCTTGCTCCGCAGGCGCTCTGGTTCACCGACGAGGGGCTCGACGGCATCGCCCTGCACGCCGCCAACGACCGGCCAGACCCGTGGGTCGGCGACCTCCGGGTCTCCCTCCACCGACCTGACGACACCCTCGTCGACCAGCTGACCGTCGACGTCGACGTGCGTGCCCACGGCTCGTGGTCGGCCGACGTCGAGGGCCTCCTGGGCAGGTTCGTCGACGCGTCCTACGCCTTCCGGTTCGGCGAACCCCAGGTAGGCCGCATCACCGCGCAGCTCGGCACGACGTCGGCCACCTGGCTGAGGCGGCGCTGAACATCACCTGTAAGCAATGGCGCGAGAGGGCCGCTGCGGCGTTAGCCTTGGGGGACCCAGCCCGACCGAAGGACGACCCGCGCATGAAGCGCCTGCTCTTCCGCCTCGACGGAATGCCGCTGCCGCTGCGAGCCCTCTCGGCCTACTCCGCGCTCTGCGCATGGGCGCTCATCGCGCTCGGGCTCACCGAGGTCTTCCGCGACATCGACAACGCGTGGGTCCTGCTCGTCTGCGCGTCCGGCCTGCTGCTCGGCGCGCGTCTCATGACGCTCCCGACCCGGCTGGCCTGGTGGGCGCTCATGGTCACCGCGTCGGCCGCGATGGTCACCGCGTTCTGGCTCGGCAACAACGCCTCGACCGGCGCGGCAGTCATGCTCCTCATCTTGGCGCTGCCCTCGACCCGGGCGTTCTTCGACGAGGGCGAGCGGCTCCCCGTCCGCATCCGCTAGGCCAGGACCTCCGCCACGACGAACGCCGCCGTCAGGGAGCTCTCGTCGATCGGCACGCCGCGCGCGTCCACGGCGGAGACCACGGACCACCGGTACGACGAGAGGCGGTCCGCCAACGTGGGCCGGTCCCATGGCTCCGCCATGGGCTCACCCACTCTCGAGACACTGTCCCGTAAGGCTTCACGCGTCGCGCTGGAGACCTGCGGGGTCACGGGCACCTCGGCGGCGAGCACGGATCCGGGCGCCGCGACCGAGGCCGCCCAGGTGAGCAGCCGGGCCGGGTCGGGCAGGTACGCCAGCAGGCCCTCGCACAGGAGCAGCGTCGGCAGCGCTGCGTCATGCCCCGGCAGTTCGAGGTCGTCGACCAGGAAGTCGGCTCCCACGAACACGGCGTCGGACGCAATACCGAGCCGAGCCATCCGGGCCAGCTTGTCGGTCTGCGTCGACGGGTGGTCGAGCTCCCACCAGCGCGCGCCCGCGTAACGCAGCGAGCGACCGTCGTACCCCGCCCCGAGCGCGACCACCTGCGTACCTGTCCACTCGACGACAGTGCGGTCGAAGAAGGCCGTCCTGGCCGCGAGGTACCGGGTCATCGCAGTCGGCTCCGACGCGATCCCGCTCGCCACGTCGCGGTGCAGTGCGTCGTCGGCCTCGGGGTCGCCCGGGCCGGGCAGCCGCGCAAACGTCAGCCGCTGCGCCGCGACCCGCCGAGCGGTCTCTGAGGCTCGTCCCTGTTCCACGGGAAGCAGTGTGTCGTGAGCCGGGTTGCCACCGGTAGGAGGACTTTCTCCCAGACGGACAAGGAGATGGCGTGACGAAGGCCAGCGGTACGTTCGCGATCGGCGGAGACCTGACGGTCAACCGGCTCGGGTTCGGTGCGATGCGCATCACCGGCGAGGGCATCTGGGGTCCACCCAAGGACCCCGAGGTTTCCAAGCAGGTGCTGAAGCGGGCGGTCGAGCTGGGCGTCGACTTCATCGACACGGCCGACAGCTACGGGCCCTACGTCAGCGAGGACCTCATCCATGACGCACTGCACCCCTACGGCGACGTCCTGATCGCGACCAAGGGCGGGCTGACCCGCAGCGGGCCGGGGATCTGGGAGCAGGTCGGGCGGCCCGAGTACCTGCGGCAGTGCGTGCACATGAGCCTGCGTCGGCTCGGCCTCGACCGCATCGACCTCTGGCAGCTGCACCGCATCGATGCCAAGGTGCCCGTGGAGGAGTCGCTCGGGGCGGTGAAGGAGTTGCAGGACGCCGGCCTGATCCGGCACATCGGCCTCTCCGAGGTGACCGTCGCGGAGATCGAGCAGGCCCGCGCCGTCGTCGACGTCGTCACGGTGCAGAACCTCTACAACCTGGCCAACCGGCAGTCCGAGGAGGTCCTCGACTACTGCGAGCGCGAGGGCATCGGCTTCATCCCGTGGTTTCCGGTGCAGGCGGGCG
>JAWWOJ010000305.1:0-9002 GCA_033851885.1 Frankiales bacterium
CTCGACGAGCGCCCGGAGCGCCTCGACGTGGGCGCTGGTGACGGCACCGCCGCACTTCTGCCCGGCCCACAGCTTCAGTGCTCGGGACCGCAGGGCGCCGGGAAGAGCCAGCAGACCGGGTACGTCGGAGAGCGGGGCCGCCAGCGCATCGAGGGCGTCCGCGTCCTCGCGGAGCAGCCGCGCGGTCCGCGCCAGCCCTTCGGTGGGCAACGCGTCGAGGAGCTGCCGGAACCGCACCCTGGAGAAGCCGGGGTCGTCGTTGTGCGGGTCGTCCCAGGGCGTCAGTCCGGCCTCCAGGCAGGCCGCCCGGGTCTGCTCACGGGTCAGGTCGAGCAACGGGCGCCGGTAGCGGCCGCGGACCGGCGCCATGCCGGCGAGGGCCCGGGCCCCGGAGCCGCGCAGGATCCCGAGCAGGACGGTCTCGGCCTGGTCGTCGCGGGTGTGCCCCAGCAGGATGGTGCCCTCGACCTGGTCGAGCAGCGCATACCTCAGCTCCCGGGCACCGGCCTCGCCCCTCGACGCCTGCCCGCTGCGGACGGTGGCACTCAGCCCGACGGACTCGCACTGCGCGGCTGCCTTGGCGGCGACCTCGTCCGATCCGGGTTGCAGCCCGTGGTCGACGACGACCGCTGCCGACCCCGGACGCTCGAAGGCCAGGGCAGCGGCCAGCGCGAGGGAGTCCGCCCCGCCGCTCACCGCTGCCGTGACCCGTTCGGTCCCCACCAGCGCGCGACGTACCGCCAAGCGGGTGGCGGCGGTGGCGGGTGGCGGACCGGTCATGCCGTGCGCGTCACCCAGGCGTGCGGGTCGGTGATCTCGGCCCTGGTCGGCAGCGTCGCCGGCGACGTCCAGATGCGGTTGAAGCCGGCCATGCCGAGCTCGTCGACGACCTGGCGCACGAAGACGCGGCCCTGGGAGTACTGCAAGGCCTTGAGGTCCATGCCGAGCAGCCTGCGGAGCAGCCGCTCGACCGGGCCGCCCTTGTCGCGGCGGCGCTGCTCGAAGCGGTCCCGGATGTGCTGCACCGTCGGGACGACAGCCGGACCGACGCCGTCCATGACGTGCTCCGCATGCCCCTCGAGCAGCGACATGAACCCCGTCACCCGGTCCATGACCTCCCGCTGCTCGGGCGTCTGGATCAGCTCCACGAGCGAGCCACCCCTGGGTCCGGACGCGAGCTGTCTGAGCCGTCCCCGCAAGGCGTCCGGGTCGTCGAGCTTGGACGCCGTGATCAGGTTCTGCACCTCCGCGCGGACGTGCCCGTGCAGCCACGGGACGGCCGTGAACTGGGTGCGGTGCGTGACCTCGTGCAGCGCGACCCAGAGCCGGAAGTCATGCGGGTCGACGCCCAGCTTGCGTTCGGCCTCGACGATGTTCGGGGCGACGAGCAGCAGCCGGCCCTCCTCTCCTTCGGGCTGGAAGGCTTCGTACTGCCCGAGCACCTTGCTCGAGAGCCAGGCCAGCAGCGAGCCGACCTGGACCCCGGTGACCTTCGCCGTGGCCGCGACGGCGAGCCTGCTCTGCTTGCTGGTGAGCACGTCCGCGAGCGGTGCCAGCACGTTGTCGAAGCCCGCGGCATTGGCCTGTGCCCAGCCGGCCCGGTCGACCACGGTGGCGGGTCCGACCCTGCCCTGCAGGCCGGTGACCTCGCGGACGTGCGCCTCCGCCTCGTCGGTGAGGTCGCGCAGCATGACGACGGTGTCCGCCGCCTCGGTCATCGACAGCGACGGCCCGGGCGGGGCGAGCCGCGCGGCGATGGTCGCGGCGAGCCCGGTGTCGACGACGCTCATCGCCCGACCCTACGCGCAGCCACAGGAGGCCAGGGCCGTCGCAACCCGGTCCAGGGCGGCCTCAGCGGCGAGGGTGCCGGCCCCCGGAACCCGGTCTGCGGTGACGTCGAAGGCCAGCACCCCACCGGTGCGCGTCGTGACCAGACCGGCGAGCGCACTCACCCCGTCGAGGGTCCCTGTCTTGGCTCGGACCACGCCGGCCGCGGCCGAGGTCGGGGCCTGGCGGTAGCGTTTGCTCAGCGTGCCGTCGAAGCCCGCCACCGGCAACCCCGACAGCAGCGGCGCGAACGTCGGCTCGCCGGCCGCCTTCGCGAGCAGCTGCGCGACAGCCAGCGGCGCTACCCGGTCGAGGGGGGACAGCCCGCTCGCGTCGCGCAGCGCCAGGCCGTTGACGCCGAGCCGCTGCAGCGCGGCCCGAGTGGCCGCGACGGCGCCCGCGAAGCTCGCCGGCTGATGAGCCGCCAGCGCGACCTGCCGCCCGAGCGCCTCCGCGAGGTCGTTGTCGCTGCGGGTGAGCATCGCCTCGACGAGTTCGGTGACGGGGGCCGAGTCGACGTGCGCGAGAACCGCCGCGCCCGCGGCCGCTGTGCCCCGCACGACGGGGGCCTTCACGTGCAGCAGGGCCGCGAGCTGGCGCCCGGCGGCGAGTGCGGGGTCCTGGCTGCGCGGGCCTGTCGGCGCCGAGCGTCCCTCGTCGACCTCGAGCGCGCTGACCGGTGCCACGTTGCCGGTGGTCACGTAGGACGGCTTCCAGCCCGGCGCGAGGCGGGGCCCCGCGTAGCGGGTGTCGTCCACGAGGACGCGGGTGACCCCGCTGAGGCGACGTGCGAGGTCTGCGAGGCTGGCCGTCCCCGGGTAGCCCGCGGTGGCGAAGGGACCCCCGAGGGTCGGGTCGCCGCCGCCGACGAGCACCACGTCGCCCGGCCGGCCGCCCTGGACCACCTGGGTCCGGAGGCGCAGGCCGGGCGGCAGGACCGTCAGCGCCGCTACAGCAGTCGCGATCTTGGCGGTCGAGGCCGGGGTCACCAGCCGGCGACCACCGTGGTCCACGACGGTGGACCCGTCACCCCGGACGACCGCGATGCTCACCCGGCCGCCGAGCGCCGGGTCGGCCAGCGCGCGGGCGAGGACGGTCCGGAGTCCGGTGGGGGTCACCGAGCTGCTCGTGGTGGCCGGCAGCAGCGGGGTCCGGGTGGGGACCGGCGTCGGGGAGGGCGAGCCCACCGGGCTGACCGGGCTGTTCTTCGACGTCGTCAGCCAGCCGACGCCCGCGCCGCCGCCCGCCAGGACCACGACGACGAGCAGGGCGAGCCACCAGCGCCGCACCCCGCCTCCGTCCCTCGTCTGCCGTGACAACTGACACAGCCATCCGGAGCAGTGCCCGGTCTGTGCGTACGGGACACTAGGAGCATGGAGTTCGACGTCACCATCGAGATCCCCAAGGGACAGCGCAACAAGTACGAGGTGGATCACGCGACAGGTCGGATCCGGCTGGACCGCATGCTGTTCACGAGCACCCGCTACCCGAGCGACTACGGCTTCGTGGAGGACACCCTCGGCGGTGACGGCGACCCGCTTGACGCGCTGGTGCTGCTCGACGAGCCGACCTTTCCCGGCTGCCTCATCCGCTGCCGCACGATCGGCATGTTCCGGATGACCGACGAGGCCGGCCCGGACGAGAAGCTGCTGTGCGTCCCGGTCGCCGACCCGCGCCAGTCGCACCTGCAGGACATCTTCCACGTGCCGGAGTTCGACCGGCTCGAGATCCAGCACTTCTTCGAGGTCTACAAGGACCTGGAGCCCGGCAAGTCCGTCGAGGGCGCTGCCTGGGTCGGCCGCACCGAGGCCGAGGCCGAGGTCATCGCGTCGCAGAAGCGCTACCTCGACAACCCGCACGCCACAGCGCACAGCGGCGACCCGGACCACAGGTCCTAGAGCAGCGGCGCGACATTCTCCCCGACGTTGTAGGCCTCCTCGAGGTGCGGCCAGCCTGACAGGATGGCCTCGCCGAAGCCGATCTCGCGGTACTCCGCCAGCCGCTCCGCGACCTGCTCGAAGGAGCCGACAAGTGCTGTGGACGCGCCCTCCCGCACCAGGCCTGCCCCGGCCCACAGGTTGGGGCTGATCTCCAGGCTCTCCGCGGTGCCGCCGTGCAGCGCGGTCATGCGTGCCTGCCCGACGGAGTCCATCCGGGCGTACCTCGCCTGCGCGGCCGCGATCGCACTCGGGTCCATCCCGTCGACCAGCCGTTGCGCCTCGCGCCACGCCTCCTCCGCAGTGGCCCGCGCGATGACGTGCAGCCGGATCCCGAAGGAGAGCTCGCGCCCGTCGTCGGCCGCCAGCTTCTGCAGCCGCTCGACCCGCTCCCGCACCATCGCCGGCGGCTCCCCCCACGTCAGGTAGGTGTCGGCCCACCGGGCAGCCACGCGCTCCGCGGCGGGAGATGCACCGCCGAAGTACACCGGCGGCTTCGGCGCGTCGAGGGTGAGACGAGCACCCTCCAGCTGCAGGTGTCGGCCGTGCAGGTCGAAGGGCTCGCGGGTGAACAGCCGGTCCAGCGCCTCGAGGTGCTCCGCGGTCCGTGCATAGCGGTCGTCGTGGTCGAGCTGGTCGCCGTACATCCGTTGCTCGACAGGGTCGCCGCCGGTGACGACGTTGAGCATCAGCCGGTCGCCCGTCATGTGCTGGAACGTCGCCGCCTGCTGGGCCAGCAGCGTCGGCGAGGCAAACCCCGGTCGGAAGGCGACGAGGAAGCGCAGCCTCGCCGTGTGCTGCGCGACGGACGCGCAGATCACCCAGGGGTCCTCGCAGCCGATCCCGACCGGCGTCAGGACCGCATCGAAGCCGCTCGCCTCGGCGGCGCGCGCCACCTGCGTCAGGTAGTCGACGGACGGGGCTCGTGCGGCCGCGGCCGCCGTCCGTCCCTCGGTGACGGTGACAGCACCGACGTGCCGGGAATCCCCTCCGGTGGGCAGGAACCAGTGCAGGCGCATCCGCCCATAGTAAGCCGATAGGTTCTATGGGTAACTAGACGACCTGAGCGCCGTACATCACACCCAGCGGCTCAGCAATCAGCTCGAGGCGCGCGCCGTCGGGATCACGGAAGTAGCAGCTCGTGCCGCTCTCGAGGTGCACTTCGACACCGGCGTCACGCAGGCGCGCGACGGCCGCCTCCCAGTTGTCGCGGCTGATGCTGATCGCCAGGTGGTGCAGGCCGCCCAGCACCTCGGCATAGGGCCCGAGGTCGAGTCCCGGGAAGTCGAAGAACGCGAGTGCGTTCCCGTTGCCGATGTCGAAGAAGAAGTGCGTCGACCCCGGGTAGTCGCGGTTCTCCATCACCTCGGTGAGCGGGAAGCCGAGGACGCCTTGGTAGAAGGCGATGGTCTGCTCCACGTCACTCGACAGCAGGGCGGTGTGGTGCAGCCCACGTGCCGTGCTCGGCGGGTGCTGCGGGTCCAGGAGCTTGTCGGCGAGGGCCTTGCGCGCGGTGGCGTCCATCCCGACAGCATGCACCGGGCAGGACGAAGCCCCCGCCCGTAGGACAGGGCGGGGGCTTCGTGATCGGGTCTGTCAGGCGGCGCGCAGGGCAGGCGCGACCTCGACGGGGGCGTCACCGGTGCGGTGGCTGATCGCCAGCACGAGGGAGCGGACGAACTCGCCGCCGCCGACGAGGGCGAGCCCGGTCATGACCGGGTGCATCCAGGTCTCGCGGAAGTCCTGGCCGCAGCTCGTGAACACCGAGTAGTCGAGTGCCCAGGCGAAGCCGCAGGCGAGACCGACACTGATCGTGCGGGTGATGGCCTTGGGGGCCTTGACGGGAAGCAGCTCGTCGATGACCTGCATGACGACGGTGAGCCCGAGTGCAAGGCCGAGGAAGACGACGAAGTCGTACATGGCGACCGGTCCTTTCCGGAGAAGATCCGGCGATGTCGGCCGGGCGCTCTGCCCGGCTCACTTCGTTGGACTCGGCCCGTTGCGGTTGGTTACAGGCGGTGCGAGAGGACCTGGTCCTAGGCCGGTGCGAGCGCTGCCGTCAGCAGGATCTCGCGCAGCTCCGCGAGCGGCACGGGTCGGCTGAACAGATAGCCCTGTCCGAGCTCGCAGCCCATCTCGCGCAGGAACTCCAGCTGCTCTTGGGTCTCGATGCCCTCCGCGACGAGCTGCAGGTCGAGGACGGATGCCATCGACACCAGAGAGGTGAGCAGCAGCCGCGCACGAGGTGAGTCGACTGCTTCCGACACGAAGCTGCGGTCGATCTTCATGATGTCGACCGGGAGCCGCTGGAGGTACTGCAGCGAGGAGTAGCCGGTGCCGAAGTCGTCGACGGCCACCGAGACACCCCCGGCGGTGAGGGCGTCCAGGCTCGCGGCGACCGCGTCCAGGTTGGCCTCGAACGCCTGCTCGGTGATCTCGATGTTGAGCTGACCCGGGGCGAGGCCGTGGCGACGGACGTGGCCGAGGGCCCGGGCGGCGAACTCCAGGTCGAGGAGCTGCCCGGGCGACACGTTCACCCCCACCGACAGCTGCCGCGGGGCGAGCGCCTGGACCTGCGCCAGGTCGCGCAACGCGGTGGTCAGGGCGAAGTCGCCCAGCAGTCCGATCGTCCCGGCCCGCTCGGCGAGCGGGATGAAGACGTCCGGAGGCACTGTTCCGAGCTCCGGGTGGGTCCAGCGCAGCAGCGCCTCCATCCCGTGGATCTGGCCACTGCGGAGGCTGACGACGGGCTGGTAGGCGATGGAGAACTGCGCGAGCTGCGGGTCGGACAGGGCTTCCTGGATCCGCAGCCGCCTGGCAGCCCGCGCGCGGCCGTCCGACGTCAGGACCTCGAGCGCGCTGGCGCAACCTCTTCGGTCCTTGGCCTCGTACATCGCGACATCGGCACAGGCCAGGGCGACCGCGGCGGTCTCGCCCTCCTGCCCATTGACGAGGCCCACGCTGGCCCGGACGGAGAACGTCTGGCCACCCACGTGCACGGGCTCGATGAAGGCGTCGAGCAGCCGACGGCCGAGCGTCGCCCCCTCGTCACCGACCTGGCTCGCGACCACCGCGAACTCGTCGCCGCCGAGACGCGCCACCACGTCGTCCTGGCGCAGCGCGGCGCGCAGCCGGGAGGCGACCTCCACCAGGACGGCATCGCCCGTCTCGTGCCCGTGGTTGTCGTTGATGAGCTTGAAGTCGTTGAGGTCGAGCAGCGCCACGGAGACCGGCCACTGCGCCGGGTCGGCCAGCGCCGCAGCGAGCCGCTCCACGAGGTCGGTGCGGTTGCCGAGACCCGTGAGCGCGTCTCGGCGCACCTCGGCCTTGAGGTCCCGCTCGCGGGCCCGCAGCTCCTGCACGAGCCGCTCCTTGTCGCGCGCCCCGCCGTACTGGCGGCCCATCAGGGCCAAGGCCACGCACAGCGCGGGAAGTACCTGGGACTGCGGCATCCCGTTGCCGACCAGGATCATCCGGGAGGTCAGGAACACGCAACCGAGCAGCGGCGCGAACGGGAGCGCGCCGGCGACGCTACGGGACGTGCGCTCGATCAGGGAGTCGCTCGTGGGCACCGCCCTGCGGAGGCTGGCGGCGGCCAGCACGAGAAGCAGCATGCCCGCCTCGTTGGCCAGCCCGGCCGGACTGCTCGGGCTCGCCATCTGGCCGTGGTCGGGGATGGCGAACAGCACGTCTCCGCAGGCGATCGCGGTGAGGCCGGCCAGGATCCAGCCGACGAGCCGGCGCTGCGCTGGTTGGCAGTGGGCGTAGACGGTGAGCGCGGCGGCGATCACGAAGACGTCGCCGATCGGGTTGGTCAGCAGCTGGGCCCGGTGAGTGGCGGTGAGCTGCGCGTCGTCGAGCGCCTTCACGACGCCGAGCCCGAGCAGCAGGTACCAGAGAGAGGACGCCGCCAGCAGACCGTCAGCCAAGGCTCGCAGCCGGAAGCCCCGCCGGCTCTCGGCGGACGGCAGCGAGAGCAGCGCACCGACGACGAAGGGCATCCAGAGCATCGCCACGACGTCGGCCTGCCACACGGAGGTGGGCAGCTGGCCGGTCGTGAGATGCCACGCCAGGCGGAGCAGGGCGGACACGAGGCCGCTCGCCATGGCGAGGAGCAGGAACACCTGACAGCGCCACAGCGGCCCGCCGCGCCGGACGCCGGCGATCAGGAACCCGGCCATGACGAGCTCGGTCGCGGTCTGGGCGGCGAGGGCGGCCCGATCGGGATCTCGCACGAGGTACGGCACCAGGACCGCGACCAGCCCGGCGAGCAGCAGGGCTGCGATCGTGCGCAGCCCACGTCGTGCCAGTGCCGTGGCCATCTTGTCCCCTCGTGCCGTCCGTCGACCGGGTATCGACCGTGAACCGAGGCCGCCTCAGCCCCGTCACGAAGATGGGCAGAACGGACCAGATCGGTATGACACCCAAGGAGCACCTCCCCTAGGCACGTGCGGCGAGACCGTGCCGAGCCCGACAGATCGGACTGAGCGCGTCCCCGGACAGGCACTCGGAGGGGTGTAGGTCTAAGGGTATGCAGGTCGACCCCGCCCTCGTCCGCGCCGTCCAGCGCGGTGAGAAGGGCGCGATGGACGACCTGATCCGCGGCACCTATACCGACGTCTACGCGCTGAGCCGCAGGCTGCTCGGTGATCCGGCGGACGCCGCCGACGCGACCCAGGAGGTCTACGTCCGGGTCGTGAAGTCGGTGCTCGGATTCCGGGGCGAGGCAGCCTTCGGCACCTGGCTGCACCGGGTCACCGTCAACGTCTGCATGACGATGCTCCGCACGCGGGGCGACGCCCGGGCTCGGGGTCAGAGCGCCGGCATGGTGGACGCGGTCTTCGACGAGATCGAGTCACAGGACAGGTCCCCGGAGGACCGGGTCGCCGACGCCGATCTGGCCCGACGCACCGCGCGCGCCCTGACCCAGCTCCCGGACGACGCGCGCGAGGTCGTGGTGCTCCGGGACGTGCAGGGCTTGTCGACCAAGGAGACCGCCGAGCTGCTCGGCGTCAGCGAGGGAGCCGTGAAGGTCCGGCTGCACCGGGCCCACGCGAGGTTGAGGGAGCTGGTCGGAGCATGAGCCGGATCTGCGACGAGGTGCAGGCAAACCTGCCGGCGTACGTCGAGCGAACGCTGTCCCCGTTGCGTCGCAACCTCATCGCGTTGCACCTCCGCCGCTGTCGGGCGTGCCAGGCTGAGTTCTCGCTGCAGCGAGAGCTGCACGAAGGACTGCAG
>JAWWOJ010000306.1:0-3714 GCA_033851885.1 Frankiales bacterium
CCAGGAGCACCCGGCCCCGCGTCGGGTCCATCAGGCGCGTCAGGAGCTTGGCGAACGTCGTCTTGCCGGAGCCTGTCTCACCGACGACCGCGACCCGGGTCTGCGCCACGAGCGTGAGGTCGACGTCATGCAACACCTCCGGTCCACCGGGGTAGGCGAAGCTCACGTGGTCGAAGGTCACCGACACCGGCCCCTCAGGCAACCCGCGACCCGGCGCCGGGTCCGCGATGTCGGTCGGGGTGTCGAGGACACCGAGGACGCGTCGCATGCCGGCGATCGCGTTCTGCGCCTCGTTGAGGACCTCCGTCGCGACCTGCACCGGCTGCACGAACAGCGTCACCAGGAACAGGAACCCGATCAGCCGGCCCACGGTGAGGTGACCGTGCGTCGCGAGCAGGATGCCGATGACGATGACCGCGCTGTTGGCGAGCGCGGTGGTGAGCTCGCCGGAGCAGAAGGTCGTGGCCGAGATCGTCTGCGCCCTCGTCTGCGCCTGCCGCGTGCGAGACACCGCGTCGTCGACCCGCTGTGCGGTGCGGGCCTGGGCCCCGTAGGCCCTGATGACGGGAGCGCCGACGACCGACTCGGAGATGGCGCCGAGCAGCTCTCCGATGCGCTCGCGAACGCCGCGGTAGGCGACCTGCAGCTTCTTCTGGAACACCCGCAGCGACAGCGCCAGCGGCAGCATGCAGACGTAGACGACCAGGGTGAGCTGCCACGACCACCACAGCATCAGCACCGTGGCCAGCACGACCTGCGCGACCGACACCACGATGAGCAGACCACCGAACTGCATGAAGGTGCTGATCGTGTCGACATCACCGGTCACCCGACTGACGAGCGACCCGCGGCGCTCGGCGGCCTGGTGCAGCACCGACAGGTCGTGCACGCGCCGGAAAGCCCTGGTGCGCAAGGCAAGCAGCCCGTCCTCTGTCGTGCGGTAGAGCCGGACGTTCATGAAGAAGTTGGCGACCGCCGTGAGGGCGACGGCCAGCGCCGCCAGCCCGCAGGCGAGCCGCACGAGCGGCAGGTCGGGCGTCTTCCCGGACAGGCCGTGGTCGATGGTCTGCTGCACGGCAAGAGGTACGACGACCCGGCCGGCCGTGCTGAGCAGCGCGAGCCCCAGGGTGGTGGGCAGGCCCTTGCGGAACTCAGGGGCCAGCTTCAGGCCGTGGGCCAGCGTCGCCAGTGACCCGCGCTGGATACTGCCGGCGTCGACGGTCGTCATCGGACCGCCTCGGACTCGTCGCCGGCGTGCTCGGCCTCGCGCTCAGCCTCGGCCCGCTCGTAGGCGGTGACCAGGTCGCGGTAGCCGGCGCAACGCTCCCGGAGCTCGTCGTGGGTGCCGCGGTCGACGAGCCGCCCCTCGTCGACGAACACCACCTCGTCCGCGAGCGCGATGGTCGCGCGCCGGTAGGCCACGACCACGACGGTGCTGGCGCTCGCAGAGCCGCGCAGGCCGGCGAGGATCCGCTGCTCCACCGAGGGGTCGACGGACGACGTCGCGTCGTCGAGGACGAGCAGCCTCGGGTTGCGGGCCACCGCCCGGGCCAGCGCGAGCCGCTGGCGCTGGCCGCCGGACAGCGTGGTGCCGCGCTCCCCCACCACGGTGTCGAGGCCCTTGCCGAGCGCGGCGACGAAGCCGTCCGCCTGCGCCACCCGCAGTGCCGCCCAGACCTGCTCGTCGCTGATGTCGGCACCCAGCGTGACGTTGCCGCGGACGGTGTCGTCGAACAGGAACGTGGTCTGCGGCGCCAACGCCGCGATGGTCGCGAGCCGGCCAGGCGCGAAGGCGGCCACATCGGTGCCGTCGTACTCGACGACGCCCGACAGCGGGTCGACCAGGCGGACCAGCAGGGTCGCGAGCGTCGACTTGCCCGAGCCGGTCGGGCCGACGACAGCCACCGTCCTGCCGGGCGCGACGTCGAAGCAGACCTGGTGCAGCACCTGGTCGTCCCCGTAGGCGAACGAGAGGTCCCGCACGTCCAGGGTCACCGCGCCGTCGACGGCCGGCTCCGCCGTACCGAAGTGCTGCTGGCCCTCGGCCTCGAGGACCCGGAGCACCCGGTCGTAGCCGACCACGGAGCGCGGCAGCTCGTTGAGGACCCAGCCGATCGCCCGGACCGGGAAGGCGAGCAGCGTGAACAGGTAGGCGACCCGCACCAGGTCACCTGAGGAAAGGTGGCCACTGCCGACCCGCGACGTGCCGACCACGAGGACGAGCAGCACGCCGATGACGGGCAGCGCCTCCATGATCGGGTCGAACAAGCCCCGGACCCGGCCGACCTGCACGAGGGTGTCGCGGAGCTCCCGGCTCTTGGCTGTGAAGCGGTCTGTCTCGAAGCTCTCGCGGCCGAGGGTCTTCACCACGAGCGCCCCGTCGAACGACTCGTGGGCGATGGTGCTCACCTCGCCCCGCAGCTGTTGGGCGCGCGTCATGAGCGGCGACATCCGGCTGCTGTAGACGACGGTCAGGATCGCGATCGCCGGGAAGATGATCGAGCCGACGACGGCGAGCACCGGGTCGGTAAAGAACAGCAGCGCGAGCGTCCCGATGAGCATGAACACGACGCCGACGGCGAAGGGGAACGGCGCGATCGGGTACCAGGTGGCCTCGACGTCGCTGTTGGCATTCGAGAGCAGCTCGCCGGTGGGGTGCTGCTGGTGCCATTCGAGCGGGAGCTCGAGGTACCGCCGGGTGACGCGCTTCCGATAGGTGGCCTGCAGCCGGTACTGCATGATCCCGGCGCCGAGCCGGCGGCCGAGGATGCCGAAGACCTTGAGGGTGGCGACCCCCATGACCAGCAGGACGGCGCCGGCGAGGCTGGCCGTGGTCGTGTCCCCGCGCTGGATCGAGGGCTCGATGACGGTGCTGGTGATGTGCCCGAACGCGTAGGCCTGAGCGATCGTCATGCCGCCGAACAGCGCGCTCCCCACCGCCGAGACCGCGAAGATCCGCGGCTCCTCGCGGACAGCAAGCCGCAGGATCCACAGCCCGCGCCAGATCACCTGCCTGGGGGTGCGGGGCGGGGCATCCATGTCGCTGCTCACAGAACCAGTTCAACCCCGGTTGAGGTCAACTGGATTCCCGTACCGTGTGGCCCGCCTTGCGCAGGGCCGCCTTGGCGTCGCCGATGCGCATGCTGCCGAAGTGGAAGACGCTCGCGGCGAGCACGGCGTCCGCGCCCGCCTCGACGGCCGGCGCGAAGTCCTCGACCGAGCCCGCGCCGCCGCTGGCGATGACGGGCACCGACACCCGTGCCCGGACCGCCCGCAGCATCTCGACGTCGTAGCCCTGCCGGGTGCCGTCCGCGTCCATCGAGTTGAGCAGGATCTCGCCGACCCCGAGCGCCTCGCCGCGTTGCGCCCACTCGAGCGCGTCGATGCCCGTGCCCTGCCGGCCACCGTGCGTGGTCACCTCGAACGACCCTGACGGGGTACGACGGGCGTCGACGCTCAGCACCAGCACCTGCGAGCCGAACCGGGTGCTGATCTCGCTCAGCAGCTCGGGCCGCGCGATGCCGGCCGTGTTGACGCCCACCTTGTCGGCGCCGGCACGGAGCAGCCTGTCGACGTCGTCGGTGCTGCGGACCCCTCCGCCGACGGTCAGCGGGATGAAGACCTGCTCCGCGGTGCGCCGGACCACGTCATAGGTCGTCTCGCGCGAGCCGGACGAGGCCGTGATGTCGAGGAAGACCAGCTCGTCGGCGCCCT
>JAWWOJ010000310.1:0-4280 GCA_033851885.1 Frankiales bacterium
ATCACGCGGGTTTGCACGGGCGGCGACGAGCAGACCTGGGTCGACCTGGCTAGCGACTGCAGCGGCGCTCAGATCGAACGACTCGTCCAGGCAGTCCGCCGGTCGCAAGCCGCCGACGAGGACGCCGCGGCAGTCAGGTTGCATCCGACTGTTCGCACTCGGCCCGACGGGCGCGTGGCCGTGACCTTCGTGCTGGAGCCGGGGGAGGCGACCGTCGTCCTTGCCGGCATGGAACGCGTCCTCGACGAAGCCCGCTCGGAGGTCAGGTCGCTGCCCCTACCCGTTGCGGAGGAGCCTGAGCTGTCCGAGCGAACCGAGCCGCCGATGCCACGGTCCAGTGGGAGTGACCTGTTCGCCACCGAGGCCGAGCTCGCGACCCGGCGGGCCTGGACGGACGCGTGCCTGGAGGTCGCCCAGCACAACCGCCGCGTCCGCGAGCAGCGAGAGGAGCGCGAGCTGGCCCGCGCCAAGGCCGCCGCCGTCGCCGGACTGCCCGCCAAGCCGACGCTGACCGACGCGCTGCTCAGGATGGCGGCCGCTGCCCTCGACGCACCCGGACCGTTGCCTGTCGCCGTCAAGGAGCGGCTGCGCGTGTGTGTCGACCCACTCTCAGGCTGGGGACGGCTCCGCGACGGGACGCTGCTGGCACCCGGCCAGATCGCGAGGCCAGCGGGACCCCTCGGACCCCTTGACCTGACCTCCTTGGACAAGGGCCGCACGATGCGGGAAGTCACTCTGCCGCTCCGTCGGATGCTCGGCCAGGTCGACGGCGAGCGCTGCCGCATGCCCGGGTGCACGCGGATCACCAAGCTGCATGCGCACCACGTGCGGTTCTGGTCACAGGGCGGTCCGACCGACCTCGCGAACCTCGTTCTGGTCTGCAGCCGGCACCACACCCTCATCCACGTCGAGGGCGTCCAACTCGTCCTGAGGACCGACCGGACCCTCGAGGTCCGGACCAGTGACGGTGGGCACGTGCCGCACCGCCCGACCCTTCGTGTCGCGCCCGCCGACCAGCTTCCCGCCGCGGCCTTCACGCCCTCGTCTGGCGACCGCCTCGACCTCGACCACGCCGTCTGGGTTCTCCGCCAGCAGGCTGCCTGACCTGTGGACGACACGTTCCCGCGGGAACGCAACGTCCACAGGCGCCTCCACATGATCTTTGACGTCGGCGGCTACTCGACGGTGACCGACTTCGCGAGGTTGCGGGGCTGGTCGACGTCGAGGCCGCGGGCCCGCGCGATCTCGGCCGACAGGACCTGCAGGGGCACGATCGTCAGCAGCGGCGTGAGCAGCGACTTGGTGTCGGGGATGCGGATGATCGTGTCGGCGTAGGGGGTCACCGACTCGTCGCCGTCGGTCGCGATGACGATGGTGCGGGCCCCGCGAGCCCGGACCTCCTGCACGTTGTTGACCAGCTTGGCCTGCAAGGCGTGTCGGGGTGCGATCACGATGACGGGGGTGCCCTCCTCGACGAGCGCGATGGGGCCGTGCTTGATCTCTCCGGCAGGGAAGCCCTCGGCCCCGATGTAGGCGAGTTCCTTGAGCTTCAGCGCACCTTCGAGCGCCATCGGGTAGCCGACGTGCCGACCGAGGAACAACACCCGCTCCTCGTCGACCAGGGACCGCGCCAGCTGCCGGACCGGACCCATCCGGTCGAGCACCTCCTGCACGAGAGCGGGTACCGCCTGCAGGTCGCCGAGGTGCGCGCGTACCTCGTCGGGGTCGCGGGTGCCGCGTACCTGGGCCAGGTAGAGGCCGACGAGGTACATGGCGGTGATCTGGGTCATCACGGACTTCGTGGAAGCGACCGCGACCTCCGGACCGCCGCGGGTGTAGAGCGCCGCGTCGCTCTCGCGGCTGATCGTGGAGCCGACCGTGTTGGTGACGGCCAGCACCTTGGCCCGCAGGTGCCGGGCGTGCCGGACCGCCTCCAGCGTGTCGGCGGTCTCCCCCGACTGAGACACCGCGATGACCAGCGTCGAGCGGCCGATCACCGGGTCGCGGTAGCGGAACTCCGAGGCCATCTCGGCCTGCACGGGCAGTCGGGCCCACCGCTCGAGCGCGTACTTCCCGACGAGCCCGGAGTGGTAGGCCGATCCGCAGCCGACGATCACGACCTGCTCGATGTCACGGATGTCCTGGTCGCTCATCGACAGCTCGTCGAGGTGCAGCAGACCGTCCTCCTGCAGGCGACCGCCGAGGGTCTCGCGGATCGCCGCGGGCTGGTCCGCGATCTCCTTCAGCATGAAGAACTCGTGGCCGCCCTTCTCGGCGGCCGCGGTGTCCCAGTCGACGTGGTAGCTGTCGCCCTCGACGACATTGCCCTCGAGGTCGGTCACCGTGACGCCGCCGCGCCGGACCTCGACGACCTGGTCCTGCTCGACGGCGCGGGCCTCGCGGGTATGGGCGATGAAGGCGGTCACGTCGGAGCCGACGAAGTTCTCGCCCTCACCGAGGCCGATGACGAGCGGCAGGTTGCGGCGGGCGGCCACGACCAGGTCGGGCTCGTCCTGGTGGGCGATCACGAGGACGAAGGAACCTTCGAGGTCCTGGCAGATCGAGCGCACCGTTGCGGCCAGGTCACCGGCGTACCGCTCCTCGACCAGGTGGGCGACCACCTCGGTGTCGGTGTCGGAGGTGCGGGCATGACCGCGGTCCTCGAGCCCACGGACGAGGGCCTCGAAGTTCTCGATGGTGCCGTTGTGGACGACGGCGACCTTGCCGGCGCAGTCGACCTGCGGGTGCGCGTTGCGGTCGGTGGGCGGGCCGTGCGTGGCCCAGCGGGTGTGGCCGATGCCGAGCGTGCCGGGCAGCGATTTCTCCCCGATCTCCTTCTCGAGGTTGGACAGCTTGCCTGCCTTGCGCTCCACCTGCAGCCCGCCACCGTCGAGGATCGCGACGCCCGCGCTGTCGTAGCCGCGGTACTCCAGACGTCTCAGGCCGCCGAGTACGACCTCCAGCGCCTGCTGCTCACCGACGTATCCGACGATCCCGCACATGGCACCAGGCTAGTCCGCGGCCGACTGCTGGGCGTGTAGCGCGCGGCGCAGGTCGTCGCGCTGCTCCGACACGATGCGTCGCGCGCCGGCCGGCAGGTCGTCCTGCTCCAGCAGCCGGCCCGTGAGCGTGTGCACCTCCGGGTCGACCAGCGTGCTCGGGAACAGCCTTGTCGTCAGGGACGCTGCGAGCACCGGTGTCAGGCGCTCCCAGAGCTGCGGGACGGCCTCGACGTAGGCGTCGGCATACGGTCGCAGCAGCTCGTCCTGACCGTGCTGCCAGAAGCCGCCGCCGATCGCGCGGGCCTGCGCGTTGCTGACCTCGCCTGCCACGAGGTACTCCCACGTCCGTCGCTTCTCGGCCGGGTCCGGCAGCGAGGCGCGGGCCGCCTCGGCGTGCAACTGACCCGTCGCCGTCCGGTCGGCGGTCAGCTCCCGGTCGATGTCGGCGCCGTCGACGTGGCCGAGCGATGCCGCCCGGCGCACCACGAGCCAGCGCAGCTCGTTGTCGACGACGAGTCCCTCCGGCACGTCGGTGCCGCGCAGCAGGCCCTGCAGGTGCCCGGCGTTGGTCGTGGCTTGCACGGCCGCTCGGGCGCGGACGAGCTGCAGGTCCGACCCCGGGTGGATCGTCGAGGCCGCCCAGTTGAAGCGGGCCAGCTTGGCGAGCAGCCCGGCCTGCTCGGCGACCGGTGCATAGCAGGCGGCAGCCATGTGGGCCTGGCCGAGCAGCGTCTCGGCGAGGGAGGGGTCGTCCTCGGCCGCGATCGCGGCCAGGACCGCGCGCACGTGGTCCCGGGCCGCCAGCTCACCGTCGCGGGTCGCGTCCCACAGCGCGCCCCAGCACAGCGCGCGGGCGAGCGGGTCCTGCACCCGGGCCAGGCCGGTCAGCACGGTCTCGCGGGACCGGTCGTCGAAGCGGAGCTTGGCGAAGGTGAGGTCGCGGTCGTTGAGGATCACCAGGTCGGCCGGGGTCGCACCGGGCACCCTCGTCTCGGTGCCCGAGACCTCCAGCGGGATCCGCTCGCGCAGCCGGATCTGACGGCCGTCGTCGTCGTACAGGCCGATCTCGACCACGTGGTCCCGGAGGTGGTCGCTGTCCTGGATGACGACGAGGCCGCCGTCGTCCCAGCGCGCACGCAGGGTCGCGACGCCGCTGGTCTCGAGCCAGGTCCGGGCCCACGACTCGAGGTCGCGCCCGCTCGCCGCCTCCAGCTCGATCAGGAGGTCGGCCAGATCGGTGTTGCCGTAGGCGTGCTTGGCCAGGTAGGTCCGCAGGCC
>JAWWOJ010000327.1:0-5377 GCA_033851885.1 Frankiales bacterium
AGAAGCGGTTGAACCGGCTGCTCAAGACCGTGCGGGACGGCTACGACCTGGTGTTCCTCGACTGCCCGCCTGGGCTGTCGCTGCTGTCGGAGAGCGTCTTCCGCGCCGCCGATGTGCTGCTCATGCCGCTGATCCCCACGCCCCTGTCGATCCGCACCTACGACCAGGTGCTGGAGTTCCTGGAGGACGTCGATGGGCACCGGCCACGGGTGCACCCTTTCCTCTCGATGGTCGATGGGCGCAAGCGGGTCCACGCCGAGGTGCGCGCCGACCTGATGAGACGGACCACCTCGCTGCTCACCGCGTGGGTGCCCGCGTCGAGCGCCGTCGAGCGGATGGCCGTCAACCGGGTGCCTCTGGTCGTCAGCGGGCCGAGGCATCCCGCGTCGGTCGCCTACCAGGACATCTGGGCCGAGCTGCGCGGCCTGCTGGCCTGACCGACGAAGGCCCCGCACCTGGTGGGTGCGGGGCCTCGTGGGTCGGGGAACTGCTAGTTGTCGCCCCCGCCACCGTTGTCATGTGCCGCCGCAACAGCAGAGCGGAGGTCGTTCACCGCCGCGTCCCGGGTGCCGAGCGGTGCCACGTCCCACAGCCGCTCGATCGTCGCGAGGATCGAGGTGGTGTCGTAGGACGTGCTGTCGACCGTGCTGTGCCGGACCGGTCCGCCGAGGATCAGCGCCGGGATGCGCGTCCCCGGACCGTAGGCGTCCGACGGCCCGTTGCTGTTGCCCTGACCGGGCGGCGCCACGTGGTCCCACTGGCCCCCGAACTCGTCGTAGGTGACGACGACGAGGGTGTCCTTGGCGTCGGGCCCGCTCTGGACCGCCTTGAGCAGGTCGACCAGGTGGCTCTCGCCGTTGTCGGTGCTCGCGTACCCGGGGTGCTCGTTCTCCTCGCCCACCGGCTTGACGAACGAGACTGCGGGGAGGGTGCCGCCCTTGGCCGCGGACAGGAACTGCTGCTCGTCCTGGAGGTGACTGCGACCCGGTGCGCCCGGTGCGTAGTTCTGGAAGAAGTTCAACGGCTGGTGGTGGTACTGGAACAGCGCATCGGCGCAGTACGGGTAGACGGCGCTCGATCCGTGGTTGGGGTCGGTGCAGGTGCCCGGCGTCGAGCCGTTCGTCCAGCCGGCGCCACCCACGTTGCCGGCGGCGTTGTCCCAGCCGCCGGAGTACCAGTTCCACGCGACGCCCTTGGCCGACAGCTCGTCACCGATGTTGGTCTCGTAGAAGGGCTTCGTCTTGTCGATGTCGTTGATGCCCGGCAGCACGTTGCTGCCACCCGCGGTGGGCTGCCACGACGGCTGCATCGTGTTGACGCCGAAGTTCCCGCAGGCGAGCCCGCGGCTGTCGACCGGCATCCCGTTCGCGCCCGGCTGGGCCCCCGCCGGGCAGGCCTGGGTGAGCACCGCGTCTGTGTAGGCCACTCCTGCCTGGGGCTGGTAGAGCGGGTAGCTGCTGTTCGGGAAGCCGGCGCTGTCGAGCACGCTGTTCTTGCCCGCCGGGACGGGCTTCTGAGCGGCGTCGTACTCAGGGGCCCGACCCGCCACGAGGTACTGGTGGTTGAGGAACGACCCGCCGAACGCGGCCTGGAAGAAGTTGTCGGCGATCACATAGCTGGGCGCGTGCTTGCCGTGCAGGTAGTCGTACACGGGCAGGCTCTTGGTGTCGTAGTAGCCCTGCGTCAGGCCGGCGGCGTCGGAGCCGGTGGAGTAGCGGTCCTGTTTGCCGCCGTCGAGCTGGTACTGCTCCTGGTAGAAGCGGTGCACGATGTCGCGGGTGCAGCCGCCGGGCAGGCCCTGCGGGTCGCCGTTCTCCACGCCGTTGGCGGCGAACTTCGTCGGGGGCGCGCACGTCGCGTCGCCCGCCTTCACGAAGTCGGTGATCGGGAACGGCGTGCTGCTCGTGAAGTGGCTGTCGAAGGCGGTGCCCCGCGGCGTCGTCGAGGAGCAGCCGACCGACTGGAGCCCGGGGTGCTTGGTGCCGTCGAGCCAGGTCACCTGCGACGTGGTCGGGACGAGGTTCGCGTCGGACTGCAGCAAGCAGCCGATCGGGGCGCCGGTCTGGTCGACCTGGGTACCGGAGGCAGTCGCGCCCAGGCCGTTGACGGTCTTCTTGCCGACCGCGCCCCAGAGCCCGTAGAGGTTGTCGAAGGAGTGGTTCTCCTCGTAGATCACCACCAGGTGCTTGATGCCGCTGCTGTGCTGGTCCGACGAGGCGGAGGCACCACCGGTGAGCGAGAGGAGGCCGGTGCTCGCGAGCACCGTGGCTGAGCCGAGGGCGAGGAGGCGCTTCATGCCGGGGAACGCTAGGCAGCCAGCTCAAACGCGAGGCACGACGGCGACGAATTCCCGGTGAACCCCAGGCGGCTCAGTAGTCGGAGGTGCAGGACATGAGTCCGACGGCGCCGGGAGCCGCCAGGGTCGGCGGCTTCGCGAGAGCCGGGCGTCTCAGGTCGAGGAAGTCGCGCAGGTCCGCCGCGTTCGCGTCGCGGTAGGTGAGTGCCGGCAGGTTCCAGGTCCGCTCGATCTCGGCGAGCACCGACGTGTGGTCGTGCAGCACGTTGGTCACCGCGTGCGGCTTGGCCCAGGGGGAGATGACGACGGCGGGCACTCGGATCCCGAGCTGGTCGTAGCCGCCCGGGTAGTCCGTCTTCGAGAGCTTGGGCTTGATGGCATCAGGCGCCAGGGCCCGGGGCGAAGGGACGTGGTCGTAGAACCCGCCGTGCTCGTCGTAGAGCCAGATCATGAGCGTGCTCCCCCAGTCCGGTCCCGAGGTGACGGCACGCGTGACGCGCGACACGAAGGACTCGCCGATCCTGACGTCGTCGCCTTCCTCGTTGCTGCCCGTGGCCTTGAGGCGCACGACGTCGTCCTTGACGGGCTTGGGGGCCTGCCCCGTCACCGGGTCGAGCGGACCCAGGGCCTCACCGGCCGCGCCGAGCCCGCTGTCGACGTAGGACACGGCGGGGAGCTGGCCCAGCTTCGCGTCGAGGTAGAAGTTGGCCATCTGGCGCATGTTCTGCGGGTGCGTCTTGACGTTGCTGCCGACGATGCCGGTGTCCGGCGCGTCCGTCATGTAGTCGGCCCACGAGATGTTGTGCGCCGACAGCTCGTCCTGGATGGTGCCGCGCGCGGGCGGTGGATCGAGCAGCGAGCCGGTGTCGGTGCTGATGTTGCCGTAGGCCGTGCCGGCGTAGAGGAACCGCCGGTTCGGGTAGGTCTGCGCCGGGGCGGAGGCGAACCAGCGGTTGGCCAGCGTGTACTGGGTGGCGAGGGAGTAGTAGAAGGGCAGGTCGGCCTGGGTGTAGTAGCTCATGGAGTTCCGCGAGAGGTTCGCGAAGCCGTCCATCCGGCCCCGGTCGATCTCCTTGTGCGTGCTGGTCCAGCCCTGGCCGGCACTGTCGCCGGGGCAGTAGCTCAGCCGGTGGAAGACGGTCTGCCGCCCCTTCCCGACCGGGTTGCTGTTGATCGGCCGCCCGTGGGCGTCGAAGGTGAAGCCGTCGGCCTTGGGCTGGCCGCTGCGCGGCAGCATCCCGAAGTACTCGTCGAAGGAGTGGTTCTCCTGCATGACGATGACGATGTGCTGGATGGGCGTCGACGGGTCGTGCGTCCCGACGGGTCGCCCGGGATAGGGCAGGTGCCCTGGGCCGTACGTCACGTGCGCTGCCGGAGCGGCGTGGGCGGGGATGGCGACGCAGGTGGCCGCGAGCACGAGGGCAGCCGCGAGCCGCAGGGGGGAGACCATGCCTGCTTGGTTCGACGTCGAAGGCGGTTGTCCTGGTAGCCAGCAGGTGAACCCTGGGCGCGCTAGCCCCCGTAGGACTTGGGCTCTCCGGCCGCGTTGACCTGGGGGGCTGCCTTCGCGATCAGCCCAGGCAGCACCTCGTCGAGCTCGGCCACCGTGAAGCCGCCCTCCTTGGTGTACGCCGGACCGGGCCGCCAGCCCTCGGCGACGTCGACGTGCCCAGCGCGGACGTCGAAGACCCGCCCGTTGACCGTCGCCAGCGGCGAGCCGAGCCAGACGACGAGCGCCACGATGTGCTCCGGTCCACCGGGGTTCTTCCAGCCGGTGCGGGCCTCGAGCTCGTCGAGCCGCTCCTTGTACCCGGTCAGGCCCTCCGTCATGGACGTGAGCGCCGAGGGGGCGATGGCGTTGCTCAGCACGCCGTACCGCCAGAGCTCCTCGCCGAGGATCTGGGTGAAGGCCGCCAGACCGGCCTTGGCCGCCCCGTAGTTCGCCTGCCCGACGTTGCCGAAGATGCCCGACGGGCTGCTGGTGTTGACGATCCGGGCGACCCGCTGGTCGCCCGCCTTGCTCTGGTCGCGCCAGTACGAGACGGCGTGCTTGGTGGGGCAGAAGGTGCCACGCAGGTGCACCTTCATGACAGCGTCCCAGTCGTCGACGCTCATGTTGACGAACATCCGGTCACGCAGGATCCCGGCGTTGTTGACGAGCGTGTCGAGGCCGCCGAAGGTCTCCAGCGCCGTGCCGATCAGACGGCCCGCGCCGTCCCAGTCGCTGATGTCGTCCGTGCTCGCGACCGCCTCACCCCCGAGCGCCCGCACCTCCTCGACCACCGCCTCCGCGCCGGCGGCGTTGACGTCGTTGACGACGACCCGCGCGCCCTCCTGCGCGAACAGGAGCGCCTCGTCGCGGCCGATGCCGCCGCCCGCCCCGGTGATGACCACGACCCTGCCGTCACAACTGCTCATGGCAGCAGCATGCAACAGTGCTGGTCATGGTTGTCGAGGTGCCCGTCGCAGAGCTGCCGTCCTGGGTCGGTCGTGAGATCGGTCCGGGCGAGTGGCACGAGATCACCCAGGACCGGGTCGACCGGTTCGCGGACGCCACCGGCGACCATCAGTGGATCCACGTCGACGTCGACAAGGCCAAGGACGGCCCGTTCGGCGGCACCATCGCGCACGGCTACCTGACGCTGTCACTGCTGCCGATGCTGCAGTGGGAGCTGCTGACGTTCACCGGGGCGGCGATGGGCGTCAACTACGGCTCCGACAAGGTCCGCTTCCTCACGCCGGTGAGGGTCGGCTCACGCGTCCGGCTGAAGCTCAGCGTCCTGTCGGTCGACCAGCGCCCCGACGGGTCGCTGCTGGTCAAGAACGAGGCGACGGTCGAGGTCGAGGGCAGCGGCAAGCCGGCACTCGTCGCCCACACGCTGTCACTCACAGTGCCCGCGGCCGGCTGAGCCAGTCGGCGAGCACGGCGTCGGTGTCGGCACCGACTGCAGGCGGCGGGCTGGGTACGCCCGCCGGCGTCCGGCTGAAGCGCGGCGCCGGAGCCGGCTGGAACACCCCGTCGAGGTCGAGGAACGTGCCCCGCGCCGACAGGTGCGGCTGGTCGCGGACCTCGCGCGGCTC
>JAWWOJ010000337.1:0-7929 GCA_033851885.1 Frankiales bacterium
CGCCATCGAGAAGGGCTTCCAGAAGAGCGAGATCGAGAAGTCCGCCTACGGCATCGCACTGGGCATCGACAGCGGCGAGCGCATCGTGGTGGGGCTCAACAAGTTCCAGGCGGCGCAGGAGGAGCGATACGAGCCGCTGCGGGTCGACCCGCAGATCGAGCAGGACCAGCGGGCGCGGCTCACCGAGCTGCGGGCCACGCGCGACCAGGCCGCCGTGGACGCCGCCCTGGACGCCATGAAGAAGGCGGCCGTCGGCAACGACCCCCACGCCGACAACGTGCTCTACCCCATGAAGGACGCTCTCAGGGCGCTGGCCACCGTCGGAGAGGTCTGCGGAGCGCTTCGTGAGGTCTGGGGGGTCTACACCCCTCAGGAGTTCTTCTAGACACCGGCCGTAGACTCCGTGCTGTCCAGGGGGGACCGTCTCGACGGGGAGGACTCCCCTTGTGCTCGTGATCGCTGTCATAGCCGCTCTCGCGGTGTTCGCGCTCCTGCTCGCCATCCCCATGGTCCGGCGCAACCACAGGCTCGACGAGGTGGACCGGTTCCACGTCGCCCGCTCGCTCACCACGGCCTGGTCGACCCAGCCCACGCCGGTACTCAGGGTGCCGGCCGAGGGTGAGGACCTCACCGGCGAGGGTGATCGGGTTCGCCCACCGAGGAGGAATGGCCGACAGGCCTGAGAACTCGCTCGAGGCCTTCCAGCACGCGTTGTCCCTCGGGGCGACCGGGTTGGAGTCCGACATCTGGCTGGGCTCCCAGGGCGAGCCCGTCCTGAGCCACGGCCCGCCGGACGCAGGCTCCGTCCAGCTCGTGGAGCTGTTCGCGCGCTGCGGGACCGACTTCGACCTGTCGCTCGACATGAGAGGTCCCGGCGCAGCCGGCCGGACCGTCGAGGTCGCCCGGGCGGCGGGCTTCGACCTCTCCCGGCTATGGCTCTGCGGTGGTGGTCTGCGCTCCGCCCCCTGGCGCGAGCTCGACCCCGACGTCCGGCTCGTCACCGACCTGCGCTGGCGGGACGCCGTCCTCCACGGCCGGAGCGCGATGGCGGCGGCGCGCTCGGCAGGCATCGACGCGGTGAACCTCCGGCACGGGCGCTGGTCGCGGCGGCTCATCCGGCACGCTCACGAGGCCGGCCTGCTCGCCTTCGGCTGGGACGTCCAGTTCGCCTGGACCATGCGCCGGGCAGTACGACGTGGGCTGGACGCTGTTTACTCTGACCGGCCCCGGTTGCTGGTGGAGGTGCTCCCCCGTTGAAGATCCCGTTCGAGGCCTCGTCCCGCTCGAGCCTCGGCGTGGAGTGGGAGCTCCAGCTGGTCTCACGCGAGACCCGCGAGCTCACCAGCGGGGCGTCCGGGATCCTCACGGACCTCTCGCCCACTGGGGAGCATCCCAAGGCCAAGCACGAGCTGCTCGAGTCGACCATCGAGGTCATCACCGGGGTCTGCTCGACCGTCTCGGAGGCGACGGCCGACCTGGCAGCGACCATCGCCGAGCTCCGGCCGCTCGTCGAGGCCCGCGGCCTCGCCATGATGTGCGCCGGTACGCACCCGACGACCGACTGGTCGACGCAGACGATCAGCCCCGACCCGCGGTACGCCAAGCTCGTCGAGGACATGCAGTGGCTGGCGCGGCAGCTGCAGATCTTCGGCGTCCACGTGCACGTGGGGGTCCGCTCGGCGGAGAAGGCCATCCCGATCGTCAACGCGCTGTCGTCGTACATCCCGCACCTGCTCGCGCTGTCCGCGTCGTCGCCCTACTGGATCGGGCACGACACCGGCCTCGCCTCGAGCCGGTCGAAGGTCTTCGAGAACCTCCCGACCGCCGGGCTGCCCTACCAGCTGGCCGGCTGGGGGGAGTTCGAGTCCTACATGGAGACCCTCATCTCCACCGGCACGATCGGCTCCATCAAGGAGGTGTGGTGGGACATCCGGCCGCACCCGACCTATGGCACGGTCGAGCTGCGCATCTGCGACGGCCTCCCGACGCTCTACGAGGTCGGCATGGTCGCGGCACTGGCGCAGTGCCTCGTCGACGTCCTCGACCGCGAGATCGACAAGGGCTACACGCTGCCGACCCCCAAGGGCTGGGTGGTGCGGGAGAACAAGTGGCGCGCCGCCCGCTACGGGATGGACGCCCAGATCATCCGCGAGGACGAGACCACCCGCCCGGTGCGCGACGCGCTGCTCGAGCTGGCCCTGGACCTCAAGCCGGCGGCGGAGCGGCTCGGGTGCGTCGAGGAGCTCGCCCGCATCGAGCAGGTCGTCGCCAAGGGCGCGTCCTACCAGCGCCAGCGTGCCGCCGCGTCCGCCGCCGGCGGTGACCTCCACGCGGTGGTCGACAGCCTGGTCGCGGAGTTCGACGCGGGGCAGCCGTGAGCCTCGACCTCGTGGCGGTGCGGCGGGACCTGCATCGGCACCCGGAGCTGGGCCGTGAGGAGCGCCGCACGACGGCCGTCCTCGCCGACCACCTGACCGCCGCCGGCCTCTCGCCGAAGGTGCTCGCCGGGGGCACCGGGCTGGTGTGCGACATCGGCGCCGACGGCCCCCTCGTCGCGCTGCGTGCGGACATCGACGCCCTGCCGGTGCAGGACGAGAAGGACGTGCCCTACCGGTCCACCGTCGACGGCGTCTGCCACGCCTGCGGGCACGACGTGCACACCGCCGTCGTCCTCGGCGCCGGCCTCGCGCTCGCTGAGAGGGACCTCCCGGGGCGGGTGCGGCTGGTCTTCCAGCACGCCGAGGAGCAGATGCCCGGCGGTGCGCTCGACGTGCTCGCCGAGGGACACCTCGAGGGGGTGTCCGCGATCTTCGGGCTGCATTGCGACCCGTCGCTCGAGGTCGGCCGCATCGGGCTGAAGAGCGGCCCCATCACGGCCGCCGCGGACGCCGTCGAGGTGCGCCTGACCGGGCCGGGCGGACACACCAGCCGGCCCCACAACACCGTCGACCTCGTCCACGTGCTCGCGACCGTCGCCACCGGGCTGCCGGACGCGCTGTCCCGCCTCGTCGACCCGCGGGCCGGACTGTGCCTCGTCTGGGGTCGGATCTCGGCCGGCAACGCACGCAACGCCATCCCCCGCGAGGGCGTGCTCGCCGGGACGCTGCGGGTGCTGGACAAGAACGCCTGGCAGCAGGCACCGGAGCTGGTCGAGCGGCTCGTGAACGGCCTCGTCGCGCCCTACGGGGCTCGTGCGGTCGTGTCGTACGAGCGGGGCGTGCCGCCGGTGGTCAACGACCCGGGGGCGACGCTGCTGCTCGGTGCCGCTGTGACGCGGGCGCTCGGGCCGCCGGCGCTGGTGCCGACGGTGCAGTCGCTCGGCGGCGAGGACTTCGCGTGGTACCTCGACCACGTGCCCGGGGCGATGGCCCGGCTGGGCGTTCGACCGCCCGGGTCGGAGCGGTCGATGGACCTGCACCAGCCCACGTTCGACGTGGACGAGGGAGCCCTGCGGGTCGGCGTCGACGTGCTGGTCGCCGCCGCGCTCGCCGCGATGGGGGCGGCGTGACGGCACCGAGTGCCATTTTGTAACGTGTTCTTGTTTCCCGGGAGGTGGCAGTGGCTGACGTGACCGTCGACGTCCTCGTCGTGGGCGCGGGTCCTTCCGGGCTGTACGCCGCCTACTACGCGGGCTTCCGGGGCCTGTCGGTGTCCGTCCTGGACGCGCTCCCGGAGGCCGGCGGCCAGATCACCGCCCTCTACCCCGAGAAGATGATCTTCGACATCGCCGGGTTCCCGGCGGTCCGCGGCAAGGACCTCGTCGAGAACCTGGTCAACCAGGCAGCGCCGTTCGAGCCTGTCTACCTGCTCGGTGAGCAGGCGATCTCCTACGCCGACCAGGGCTCCTCGGTGCTCATCGGGTGCACCTCGGGCACGACGATCGAGGCCAAGGCCGTCATCGTGACCGGCGGGATCGGGACGTTCAACCCGCGCCCGCTGCCCGGCGGCGAGCCCTTCGAGGGCAAGGGCCTGGAGTACATCGTCCCCACCTACGCTCCCTACGCCGGGAAGGACGTCGTCGTCGTGGGCGGCGGCGACAGCGCGGTCGACTGGGCGCTGGGGCTCGAGGGCGTCGCGTCCTCGGTGACACTGGTGCACCGGCGCGAGGAGTTCCGGGCGCACGCGCACTCGGTGAAGCTGCTCAAGGACTCCTCGATCACGGTCATCACGCCGGTCTCGCCGGTGTCGGTCAACGGCGACGGCGTAGTGACGTCGTTGACGGTGCGGCACGTCAAGACCAAGGAGTCGCGGGACCTGGAGTGCCACGCGCTGGTCGCGGCCCTCGGCTTCACCGCCGACATCAGCCCGCTCGAGAGCTGGGGTCTGGCGACCGAGGACCGGCACATCGTCGTCGACACGACGATGGCCACCAACCTCCCGCGGGTCTACGCCGCCGGCGACATCACGGAGTACCCAGGCAAGGTCCGCCTGATCTCGGTCGGGTTCGGGGAGGCTGCGACGGCGGTGAACAACGCGGCTACCGTGATCGACCCGGAGGCAACGGTGTTCCCCGGCCACTCGACGGAAGGCGCTCAGGCGTGACGTACGTGATCACCGACTCGTGCGTGGACATCAAGGACATGTCCTGCATCGAGGAGTGCCCGGTCGACTGCATCTACGAGGGCGACCGCAAGCTCTACATCCATCCCAAGGAGTGCATCGACTGCGGTGCCTGCGAGCCCGTCTGCCCGGTCGACGCGATCTACCCGGACCGCACGCTCCCGACCGAGAAGGTCGCGGACAAGGAGGACAACCGGGTCTTCTTCTACGAGCTGCTGCCCGGCAAGGACGAGCTGCTCGGGTCGCCCGGCGGCTCCATGAAGACCGGCCCCATCGAGGCCGACACGCCCCGGACCGCTGAGCTCCCGCCCAACCCCGACGCCGACTGACCTTCCCTGCTCCTGTTTGACGCCAGCGCCTCCGGCTGAGCGTGCAGCTGCCGGCCCAGCTCACAGATGAGCAGGGAAGCTAGCTGATCTGGTCCTCGGACCACTGCCAGAGGCGGGCGGCCTGGTCGGGGTCGACGGCCCAGGGCATCACGCCGGCCGTCAGGTCCTCGTTGACGGGGCCGGCGACGCCGCAGTCCTCGAGGTACGAGCCGTTCGGCAGGCCGTCGGTCACCGCCGCGTAGACCGTCGTGGCGGCGCCCTGCGGGATGCTCTTGAACGTCGGCAGCCGCTTGGCGAGGCTCTCGGAGTCGTCGGCGGTCAGGTGGCGGCCGAGCTCGGTGAGGATGACGCCGGGGTGCACGGCGTACGACGTGAAGCCGCGCGCTGCGAGGCCCTGGGTGAACAGGATGTTGGCCGTCTTGCTCTGCCCGTAGGCCTTCCACTTCTCGTAGTGAGAGGCGTCCCGGAAGTGCGGGTCGTCCCAGAGCATGCCGCTGCGGAAGTGCCCCCGCGAGGACACGTTGATGATGCGCGACCCGCTGACCAGCTGGGGCAGCAGTGCTGTGGTCCACACGAAGTGCCCCAGGTGGTTGGTGCCGAGCTGCAGCTCGAAGCCCTGGGCCGTGCGGGTCAGCGGAGGGGCCATGACCCCTGCGTTGTTGATGAGGAAGTCGATGCGGGGGAGCCGGGCGGCCGCGTCGGGTGCCGCTCGGCGTACGGAGTCGAGGTCGGCGAGGTCGAGCTCGATGAGGTCGCAGTCGACGACGGCCTTGCCCTTGGCCAGGTCGCGGACGGCACCGACGACCTCGCACCCCTTCGACTGGAGCGCCCGCACCGTCTCGATGCCGAGGCCGGCGGAGGCACCCGTGACCAGCGCCGTCTTGCCGGTGAGGTCGACGCCCTCGAGCACCTCGTCGGTGGTGGTCTCCGCAGCCACCTCAGACGGTCGGGACGCCCGGGACCTCGGTGCCGGCGGGCAGCGAGATCGACTTGGACTCGAGGTAGGCGGCCAGACCCTCGGGACCGAGCTCACGGCCGACACCCGACTGCTTGAAGCCGCCGAACGGGGCGGCGAACTCCAGCGCGAAGGCGTTGACCGTGTAGGTCCCGGTGCGGACCTTGCGGGCCACGTCGATGCCGGCGGCGACGTCGGCGGTGAAGACCGAGCCGGACAGGCCGAAGTTGCTGTTGTTCGCGATCCGGATCGCCTCCTCGGGGGTGTCGTAGGCCAGGACGGAGACGACCGGGCCGAACACCTCCTCCTGGGCGATGGTCGAGTTGGGGTCCACGTCGATCACGAGGGTCGGCTCGACGTACCAGCCCTTGGACTGCGAGGCCGGCCGGCCGCCGCCGACGGCGATCTTGCCGCCTTCCTTCTGCGCGATGGCGATGTAGCCCTCGACGCGGTCGCGCTGGCGCGAGGCGACCAGCGGGCCGATCTGCGTGGCCGGGTCGAGCGGGTCGCCGACGACCTGGGCCGCGGTCCACTCCGACAGCGCGTCGACGGTCTCGGAGTACTTGTCGCGGCTGACCAGGATGCGGGTCTGCGCGACGCAGGCCTGGCCGTTGTTCATGAATCCCGAACCCAGCGCCTGCGGCACGGCGAGCGCCAGGTCGGCGTCGGGCAGGAAGATGGAGGCGCTCTTCCCGCCGAGCTCGAGGGTGACGCGCTTGAGCTGCGCCCCCGCGGCTGCGGCGATGAGCTTGCCGGCGGCTGTCGAACCGGTGAAGCCGACCTTGTCGATGCCGGGGTGGCTGACCAGGTGGGCACCGACGTCGCGACCCGCGACGACGATGTTGAGCACGCCCTTCGGCAGGCCGATGGTCTCGCAGGCCTCGGCCAGCTTGTAGGCGTCGAGCGGCGTCTCGGGCGACGGCTTGAGCACCACGGTGCAGCCGGCGAGCAGGGCGGGGCCGAGCTTGAGGACCGTGGTGAACAGCGGGACGTTCCACGGCACGATCGCGGCGGCGACGCCGACCGGCTCGCGGCGCACCAGGGCCGGGCCCATGATGCCGGTGCGGAGCTCCTCGAAGTGGTAGGTCTCCGCGAGGCCGGCGTAGTAGTTGAGCACCATGGCGCTCGCGTAGACCTGGCCCATCTGGGAGAAGCTGAACGGCGAGCCCATCTCGCTGGAGATGGTGCGGGCCCAGTCGTCCATCTCGCCGGTGATCAACTCGGCGAGCCGCGTGAGGTAGCCGGCGCGTTCCGCCGGTGTCAGCTGGGGCCACGGGCCGTTGTCGAACGCCTCGCGGGCGGCGGCGACGGCCTTGTCGATGTCGGCTGTGGTGCCGTCGGGCACCCGAGCGATCACCTCTTCGGTGTGGGGGCTGATGACCTCAATGGTCCCGTTGCCGGTGCTGGGGATGAACTCCCCGCCGACGTAGATGTGCTCGCGCGTCTCCACTGCAGGACTCCTTCTCCGGGCTCCGCTGCCCGTCGTCGTGAGTATGGAACACGTTCTACTCCGAGCGCCAGGCCCGTCTCGACCGATCACGTTCCGTAGCCTCGCTGCTGCTCGCTGTGAGGTCCGTTTCGAGGCAGTTGCGCGGACATGTCCGGGTGGGCCACGATCCGGGCTCCCCCCGCCGACGCCCCCTCAGGGCAGAAGGAGCAACCTTGTGAAGAAGTCGCTCGCGGTCGTGGCCTGCGCCACGGCACTCAGCACCGCCGGCGCCCTGACCCAGCCCGCCCTCGCCTCTCCCAACGGCGCGACCTGCTCGCTCAACGGACAGGCCAGCTTCAGCACCCCGTTGGGCTCAACTGCCCACGACTTCACCTATGGCTTCGCCGGAACGCTGAGCAGTTGCTCGGCCGGTGACGCCGCGTCCCCGGGGCTGCCCGGTGCCTCGACCGTCACGGCCAAGATCTCCGCCGGGTCGCCCGTCGTCGTCGGCGGCGTGACCTATCAGGAGCCCAAGGCCTCGGGCAATGGCTCCTGCGCCAGCAGCACCACCGCCGGCAAGGCGCTCGTCCAGTGGTCCGACAACGCCGTCACGATCATCGACTACACGACGACGGGCGCCGCGGCAGCGGTGGGCC
>JAWWOJ010000351.1:0-4663 GCA_033851885.1 Frankiales bacterium
GGACCGGGGCGCGTGGTGCGCACCGCTCGGATGATGGGGCGCGGTAGTGTCGGGGCATGACGACCGGGGGCGACACCGAACTGGAGAAGCGCGCGTCCGCCGAGGCGTCCGCCGAGCTCGTCGCGGACGGGATGATGGTCGGGCTCGGCACCGGCTCGACGGTCGCCCACCTGCTGCCGGCACTGGCGCGGCGGCGGCTGAGCGGGATCCGCTGCGTCGCCACCTCGGTCGCGACCGAGGCCCAGGCGCGGGAGCTGGGAATTCCGGTCGAGGAGTTCGACTCCCTGGCGAGACTCGACATCGCGATCGACGGCACCGACGAGGTCACCCCGGACGGCTGGCTGATCAAGGGCGGGGGCGGCGCCCACCTGCGCGAGAAGATCGTCGCCGCCGCCGCCGAGCGCTTCGTCGTCATCGGCGATTCCAGCAAGCCGGTCGACGCCCTGCGCGGGCCGGTGCCGCTGGAGCTGTTCGGGTTCGGCGCCCCCTCGACGCTGGCGCGCCTCGGCGGCGAGGTCGAGCTGCGCGACGTCCCCTCCAGCCCCGACGGCGGCCGCATCGCCGACTACCGCGGGCCGATCGGGGACCCGGCGGAGCTGGCCGCGCGGTTCGACGCCGACCCCGGCGTCGCGGCCCACGGGCTCTTCCCACCGGCGATGGTCAGCGAGCTACTGATCGGCAGGGGCGACGAGGTGGAGAGGATCAGCATCGGCGCCTGATGGACCTGGTCGAGCGGGCGGCCGACTAGCGCGGCATCCCCGTGTTCGACCCTCCGGAGGCGGAAACGCTGGGCTAGGATGGCGCGAGACCACGGCAAGCCAACGGAGGCGGAAAAGATGGCTGTAGGAACGATTACCCGGTTCTCTGAGGGCATTGGCGCTGATCAATACGATGCCGTGACCGAGAAGATGGGCCTGGCGGCCGAGCCACCGGAGGGACTGATCTTTCACTCCGCGGGCGAGCTGGAGGGCCGCTTCCAGGTCTTCAACGTTTGGGAGACACGCGAGAACTTCGAGCGGTTTACGCAGGACCGTCTTCGGCCGGCCCAGGTCGCTGTCCTGGGCGAGGAGCGCGTCGCGGCGCTCCCCGACGCCGATGTCGTCCAGGTCGCCATACACAACTACCTCATTCCGTAGTCGGGTTCACACGCGAATGTGACTTCGGGTTGTCCTGCAGTTGCTCCTGCCCTGAGCGGGTGGGATGCTCGTGCAGTGCCGCACAACCGGAGGGAGATTGTCATGCCCAAGTGCCTGTTCGAGGCGTCGTATTCGCCTCAAGGCGTCGAGGGCATCAGCAGCAAAGGTGGGAGCAGCCGGCGCGACGCCGTCGCCGACATGGCCGAGGGCCTCGGTGGCAAGCTCGAGAGCTTCTATTTCGCGTTCGGTGACGTCGACGCCTATGTGACCGTCGAGCTCCCTGACAACGAGGCCGCCACGGCCGTCGCTCTTGCCGTGAACGCAGCGGGCGGCGCGACGGTCAAGACGGTCCAGTTGCTGACGCCCGAGGAGGTTGACGCCGCCGCGAAGCGCTCCGCCGGCTATCGGCCGCCGGGTGCCTGAGCGCCACCAGCTCCGCGATTGCGTAGTCCCCCAAAGAAAGGCGGCCATGAATGAATCCAGGTTCTCCTCAAAGCGCCTGATCCTCGCCGCGCTCGCCGGCGCCGCAGCGCTGGCCGCAACGATGGCGGTCGCCTCAGCTTCCGTGGCCGCGGGTCCACAGCCTCTCGCGGCGCCCGCCAACCCACCCTGCAAAACCTCGGGGTTGGTGATCTGGTCTAACAACGGAGCCGGCGGCGGAACGGCGGGAAGCGTCTTCTACAAGCTCAGGTTCACCAACCTCTCCGGGCACACCTGCACCCTCGCGGGCTTTCCGAAGGTATCCGCGGTGAACCTCGCCGGCAAACGGATCGGCAGCGCCGCACAGCACGAAGTCGGCCAAAAACCAAAACCGAAGAAACTGGCGAACGGGGCCACCGCGACCGCGCTCCTGCGGGTCGTCGACCCAGGCAACTTCTCACCCTCCGCCTGCCATGAAGTGATGGCCGCCGGCCTGCGGGTCACTCCCCCCGGCCAGAGCCATTCGAAGCTCATCCCGATTCCCTTCGCCACCTGCTCGCTGGCCAGCCAGAAAACCCTGTCCGTAGGCGTCGTCAGATAACGCGCCACCTCTAATCGGGGAGACAGGATTTGAACCTGCGACCGCTCGGCCCCCAGCCGGTGGACCTGGATGCCAGATGTGTCCGACCGCGTCCCGAGGTGTCCCTGTGTGCCCCAGGGCGAACGATGGGAACTTATTGGACGATGCAGCCGGTACGACGAGGGGTACCACACTGGGATTCGCAGCCTCGGGTTAACAAAACTCGAGGTCGTCGACTGCTGGGGGATCGAGGGTGGTCACGGCCACCACTACGTCTGGGCGGAATCAGGCGCCCGCGACCTTGCGGAAGGTCACGCCCAGGACCGTCAGTGTTTCGCCGGAGGGGACGATCGCCTCGCCTGAGGTCCGCGCGGGGAACCCGATGGTGAAAGCCGGACCGGAGTCCCTCGCCGACACGATCAGGCCATTCCACGTGAGGACTCCGTGTGCGATCCTCAGCTCGCCCGTGCGAGGTACTCCGGGACCGACCGGTGTGTTCTTCACGTAGTTCGTCGCGTCGTAGGTCCCGACCCGGTTCCGCCAGGCGGCCGGGATGCGGTAGTTCGACGGGAGCCGTTCGCCGCCGAGCGCGACGTACCCGTTCGGCGCCGGACCTGCTCCCGTGTAGGAGTGGATGAGCAAGACATGCCTGCCGGCGAGCGTCGCCGGTTTGTACCAGCCAGTTTCGAACAGGCCTTCGCCGCCGGGATGGGCCGCCGCGTACCAGCCGTCCGCGCGCGGCTGGAGCGTGATCGGTGGCCCTTTCGGGACTTGCGTGCCCATGATCTTCAGCTTCAGGCTCCCGCCTGACGCGGTGATGCTCAACAGCCCGGCAGCGGTGGAGGCGTACCGGCCGATCGCCCGTTGCAGCTTGGCGAGCGACGCCTTCACCACCGGTGCGGGCGGCGCCGGCTTGGGCGCCGTGCGACCGGTCTTGGCGGTGACCATCAGGCCCAGCGCGCGCAGCCCGATTTCGTCGCTCAGCGAGGTCGTGGAGGCGGTGTTGACACTGACGAACACACCGAGCCGGGACTTCGGTAGCCAGCGGAAGAAGGTGCGGAAGGTGTCGGTGCCGCCGTTCCAGTGGAGCGCCGGCCCCATCCACTTGTTGCCGGCGTCGCCGACGAACCATCCCAGCCCCATCTCGGAGGGGCCGACGTCCAACGGCAGGTGGGTCTGGGGAATGGTCATCTGCTGCAGGGTGGACGGGGAGAGGATCCGCCCGCCGTCGGGCGTGCTGCCCCCCGCCAGCAGGGTCTTCAGGTAAGACGCCATTTCGGTCGCCGAGGAGAGGCCCGAACCGCCCGCCCATCCGTTGACGTATACCCGCGGTGGGGCTTCGACCCGGACGCCGCCCTTTGCTCCTGTGTGCGTCACGTATCCGACCGCGAGTCTCCCGGTCGGCACAGAGGCCGGGTCGAAGGTGGTGCTGTGCATCCCCATCGGTGCGAACACGTTCTGCGCCGTGTAGGCGGCGAAGTTCTGACCGGTGACGTGTTCCACCACGTCCCGCAGCAGCACATAGCCACTGTTGCAGTACGCATCGACGGTGTCGACCGGCAACTGCGGGTAGTCCTTGGCGAGGATCCCCAGGAGCCTGCTGTCGAACCCCTTGAACGGCTTGGTGGTCGCGATGCCGTTTTCGATGTCACCGGGAATACCGGAGTGCATGTCGAGCACGCTGCGTACGGTGACCTTCGACGGTCCGGAGAAGCGCGGCAGCATCTTGAACTGGGGGACGTAGCGCGACAGCGGTGCGTCCAGGTCGACTTTGCCCTGTTCGACCAACTGCATCACCGCGACGGCCGCCATCGTCTTCGACGTCGAGCCGATCTGGAAGAGCGTTTCGGCGGTGACCGGCACCTTCTTCGCGCGGTTCGCCATCCCGAACCCCCGCGCCCAAACCGTGTGCTCGCCGTCGACGAGAGCGATCGTTACGCCGACGGCGTGCGAGGCGCGCATCATTTCGGGGATCTCGGTGCTCAGCCTATTCCGCACCTGGGAGAAGTCTTTCGATTCACTCGCCGAGGCGCCTGTCGGAACCAGCAGCGCCGTGATCACCAAGAGGGTCGAAACAATTCCGGCGTTGGCCCAGGACTTGGACATCGTGCTCCTTCGTTCGCGTTCGAGCCGACCGGGCACGACCCAACAAGAATTCTATACCAGAATGAATCGACAGTCGGTTCGCCTACCCGACCTCGGTGCCGGTCGGGTCGAGGTAAGCCCCCTTCATTCAAGCTGAAACCGGCCGTCAATCAGTTCAGCAGTGGCATCTCCTCCCTCTGGCACGCGAGCAAGATGTCTCAACTAATGGCGTCCGGCATCAAAGTTGGTACCAGGTATATCTACGAGGCCGGCGAGGGCGAGCGGCCCGCGAAAAAAGCCCGCTTCCCAGGCGGACTCTCGAAAGTCGGGGAGACAGGATTTGAACCTGCGACCGCTCGGCCCCCAGCCGAGTGCGCTACCAGACTGCGCCACTCCCCGAGGAGTGCACCGGCATTCTGACGGATCGGATCGATCGCGGCTA
>JAWWOJ010000370.1:0-5592 GCA_033851885.1 Frankiales bacterium
GTGCAGGTCATTCCGTGCGCGACGGTGGGCACGTTCGACCTCGCCCCGCCCGGGGCCAAGATCCCGCGGCCACACAAGATCAAGGTGCGGTTCGGGACGCCGATGCAGCCGGTCTGCGAGCCCGGGACGGCGCCGACCGCGGAGCAGCTCCGCGACTGGACGGACGAGCTGATGGCGCGGATCTGTGTGCTGTCGGAGCAGGAGTACTCCGGTGTCGACGCTGTGGGACGCACCTGAGCCTGGTAGAACGTGTTCTATGGGCAAGCGCATCGTCATCTGGGGCACGGGGTTCGTCGGGAAGCTGGTCATCGCGGAGGTGGTGAAGCACCCGGAGTTCGAGCTGGTCGGCGTGGGGGTCAGCAACCCGGCGAAGGTCGGCGTCGACGCCGGTGAGATCGCGGGCATCGGCCCGATCGGGGTGCTCGCCACCGACTCCATCGATGACCTCGTCGCGCTGCAGCCGGACGCCCTCGTGCACTACGGCCCGACGGCGGCCTACGCCGACGAGAACATCCGCGTCATGACGGCGTTCCTGCGGGCCGGCATCGATGTCTGCTCGACCGCGATGACCCCGTGGGTGTGGCCGACGATGAAGCAGAACCCGCCGTTCTGGCTCACACCGGTCGAGGAGGCCTGCGCGGAAGGCGGGTCCTCGTGCTTCACGACCGGGATCGACCCCGGCTTCGCCAACGACCTGTTCCCGATGACGCTCATGGGGCTGTGTTCCGAGGTGCAGCTCGTCCGCGCCCTGGAGCTGGTCGACTACCAGAACTACGAGGGCGACTACGAGAACGAGATGGGCATCGGCCGGGAGCCGGAGTTCAAGCCGCTGCTGGAGCACACCGACCTGCTCGTGATGGCCTGGGGCGCCACCGTTCCCATGATGGCGGCGGCGGTCGGCATCGAGCTCGATGAGATCACGACCACGTGGGACAAGTGGGTGACCGACGTCCCGATCCCGTGCATCAAGGGGACGATCGAGCCCGGCCAGGTCGCCGCCATCAACTTCACCATCAACGGCGTGTACCAGGGCGAGACCCGCATCCAGCTCGAGCACGTCAACCGGATCGGTCCCGACGCCGCCCCTGACTGGCCCCGCGGCAGCGCCGACGACGTCTACCGGGTCGAGATCATCGGGACGCCCTCCATCACGCAGGAGACGGCGTTCCGGTTCACCGACGGATCAGGGCGTGACGCCGCCACCGCAGGCTGCCTGTCGACCGGACTGCGCGCGCTTAACGCCGTACCGGCCGTGAACGCGCTGCCGCCCGGCTGGGTGACCCCTCTCGACCTCCCGCTCATCGCGGGCGTCGGCACCATCCGCTGACCCTTCCTGAACTCTCACCCAGCCACCACCCGCGCTTCCTGAACTCTCGCGCGACAGGGCTCGCGCCGACAGGCGTGAGGGGCTCGTCGAGGCGTGTCAGAACTCAGGGAGGCGAGGACGTGCGCGCGCGAGAGTTCAGGAACTGTCAGGCGGCCTTCGGCTGGACCTTCGTGAGCCTCTTCGGGTGGGCCGGCTGCTCCTTCGGCGGGAGGCTCAGCTTGGCGATCTTCATCCAGACCTGGGCGATCTGCTTCGGCAACGGACCGCTGGTGTACGGCAGGTCGTAGCGCTCGCAGATCTCACGGACCCGCGGCGCGATCTCGGAGTACCGGTTGCTCGGCAGGTCCGGGAACAGGTGGTGCTCGATCTGGAAGCTGAGCTGGCCCGTCATCAGGTGCAGCAACGGTCCGCCGTCGAGGTTGGCCGAGCCGAGCAGCTGGCGCACGTACCAGCCGCCGCGGGTCTCGTCCTTGGTCTCCTCGATCGTGAACTCGTGCACGTCGTTGGGGAAGTGCCCGCAGAAGATGACGGTGTGCGTCCACACGTTGCGCGCGAGGTTGGCCGTGAGGTTGGCGCCGGCGGTCGTGAGCGCTGACGGCCCCGACAGCAGCGGCCAGACGACGTAGTCCTTGACCATCTGGGGGCGGATCTTCTTCCAGATCTTGGACAGGTGGCGCTTCGCCTCGCCCAGCGGCATCCGGCCGGTGAACACCTTGCCGATCTCCATGTCGTACAGCGCGATGCCGTACTCGAAGAAGAACATCAGCGCGACGTTCATGGGCAGCTGCGCTAGGTGGTACTTCTGCCAGCGCTGGTCAGGGGAGATGCGCAGCAGCTCGTAGCCGAGGTCGCGGTCCTTGCCGATGATGTTCGTGTAGGTGTGGTGCAGGTAGTTGTGGCTGTGCTTCCAGTCCTCGGCGGGCGTGACGTTGTCCCAGTCCCAGGTGGTCGAGTGGATCTCGGGGTCACGCATCCAGTCCCACTGGCCGTGCATGATGTTGTGGCCGAGCTCCATGTTCTCGAGGATCTTCGCGACGCTCAGCATCGTGGTTCCCGCGAGCCAGGCCGGCGGGAACAGGCTGGCGAGCAGGGTCACGCGGGCGCCGGTCTCGAGAGCGCGGTGGCCCTTGACGACCTTCTTGATGTACGCGCGGTCGGAGCCGCCGCGGGTGGCGATCACCTCGTCGCGGATGGCGTCGAGCTCACGACCGATGGCCTCGAGGTCGGTGTCGGTGAGGTGTGCGGGGAGAGGCATGAAGTGCTCCTTAGACGTCGAGCGAGCAGTCGCCCGCGGGCGTGGAGATGCAGGTCTGAACGAGGTCGCCCGGCTCGCCGTGGACGGCACCGGTGCGCACGTCCCGGACCTGGCCGGACAGGAGGGGGATGACGCAGCCGAAGCAGATGCCCATGCGGCAACCGCTCGGCATCAGGACGCCGGCGTCCTCGCCGGCGCTCAGCAGCGTCTGGTCGGTGTGCTTCTGGGCGCCACCGCGCACGAACGTGACGGTGCCCTCGCTCCCGCCGCCGAGCGCGGGCGGCGTGAACCGCTCCACGTGAAGCTTGTCGTCGAGATTGCTTGTGCCCCAGTGGTTCTCGATGGCCGCCAGCAGTCCAGCGGGGCCGCAGGCCCAGGTCTCACGACTGCGCCAGTCGGGCACGAGGTCGTCGAGGCGGTCCATCGTGAGCAGCCCGTCGGTGTCGTCGTGCCACTCGACGAAGCGGTGTCCGACGGCACGCAGTTCCGAGCCGAAGATGACCTCGTCCCGGGAGGGCGCGACGTGCACGTGCGTGATGTCGGGGACGCGGCCGCGGAAGGCACGCAGCATGCCCATGGCAGGCGTGATGCCGGATCCAGCGGTGAGGAACAGCGCCGGCCCACGGTCGGCCCAGGTGAAGTCGCCCTCGGGGGAGCGCAGGCGCACCACGTCGCCGGGGCGCAGCTTCACCAGGTGGGACGAGACGAGCCCGAGCGCCTTGACGGTGATGCTGACCCGGTCGGGGTCGGTGAGGGAGTAGGTGCGCCAGTGGATGACGCCCTCGATCTCGACCCCGATCCCGACGTACTGGCCGGGGAGGTGGCCTCCCCACCGGGCCGGCTTGAGCACCAGGGTGGCGGCGCCGGCGGCCTCGGGGGTCACGGAGACCACCCGGGCCCTCAGCTCGCGGGCCCAGAGCGGGTTCACGAGGGTGGCGAAGTCCTGCGGCAGGAAGGGCGTGGTGGCGCTGGCGAGCAGTCCCACGGCCATCTCCTTACGTATCGGTAGGTTACGTACCCGTAGGTTACGCTACCGTAGGTAAGATCGCCAGTCAGACACCGTGTGACGCCCACGACACCCACAGGCGCCGTCCAGCTACCTCACAGCGAGGGCCCGCAGTCTGGGTGCATGGACGCACTCGCGAAGGCAACGGCCCGGCGCTCGAGCGGTCAGCGCAAGGTGGTCGCGGTCACCGCGGTCACCGGCGCCGCCGCGCTGGCGGTGACCGGGCTCCTCACCGTCGGTCTCGGTGACGGGACCTCGGTCGCGGCCGGCACGACCACGACGACGACCACGACCACGACGACCAGCACGCCGACGGCGACGGCCAGCACCGGTTCCGGCACCGTCAGCAGCAGCGGGTCGTCGGCCGTCGCCAGCTCGGGCGGCTCCTGAACCCGTCGGCGCCGGGAACGGCACAAACCCGTCGGCGCCGCGAACGGCACAATGGCGGGCATGCCCGCTCGTCCGCAGTACTCCGACGAGGCCATCATCATCGGCCTGCGGGTGAAGTCCGTCGAGCGCGGTCGTACGACCGGCGCGACGGGGCCGGTCCCGATCACCGCGACCTGGTGGGACCTGCACCGGGACAAGCGCAACCACCCGCCCTCACCGACAGTGATGCGGCGATTCGGCAGCTGGACCAAGGCCTGTGAGGCGGCCGGCGTCCCGGTGCGCGAGCTCGGCAAGGTCGGGCGACCGCAGACGTGGACCGACGCGCAGATGCTCGAGCTGCTTCACGGGTTCCTCAGCGGGCCGCGCCGCAAGGACACCTCCTACTCCGCGTATGCCGAGTGGGCGAGACGGCGCAAGGCCCGGCCGTCCGGCGCCGCGATCCTGAAGCGTTTCGGTAGCTGGGGGCGGGCCAAGGAGCGGGCGCTGACTGCTACGCCATCTGGACATCCGCGCCTCGGCATTTGACCCTGTCTGGCGGGGTACGAACCAGTGCGTATCGAGACATGCGAGGGCAAGGTGGCGTACCGGACTGGGGCGGCGGCCCTGCGCGAGCGTCGGCTCGCGGCCGTGCGGCCGCTGGTCCGCCCGGCGCACTGAGGTGCGTGCCCGCGGGTCTGCCGGCAGGGCGCGCCGGGGTCGATCATCAGGGCATGACGATCGATCTGACCGGCCCGCAGCCCACGTTCGAGTCGACCTGTGACCACTGCGGGCGGGTCGAGCAGCTGTACCGCCTGATCGGCACCGCCGTCCTGCTGTGCCACGGGTGCTTCGCGAAGAAGCACGGCTAGACCGTCGTGGCGATCCCGCCGTCGACCGGGATGACGGCCCCGGTCACGTAGGCCCCGGCACGGCTCGCCAAGAAGACGGCGACGCCGGCCATGTCGTCGGGCCGTCCGATCCGCCGCAGCGGCGCACCGGCGGCGATCGCCTCGCCGAAGGTGTCGAGCGTGGCTGCCATCATCTTCGACTCGAACGGCCCCGGCGCGACGGCGTTCACCGTGATGTGCCGGGGTCCGAGGTCGCGCGCGAGCATCCGCGTCAGGTGGTGGATGGCCGACTTGCTCGCGGCATAGCTGTAGGTGGGCAGCGAGGCGACGTGCAGCCCGTCGATGCTGCCGATGTTGATGACCCGCGACGGGTCGTCGTGGGTGCCGCGTGCCTCGAGCTTGCCCAGCAGGGCACGAGTCAGGAAGAACGGACTCTTGAGGTTGAGGTTGAGGACCTTGTCCCAGGCGCTGGCAGGGAACTCCTCGAGCGGAGCGCCCCACGTCGCACCGGCGTTGTTGACGAGGATGTCGAGCTCGTCGACCGCGTCGGCCAGGCGGATGCACTCCTCCTCGGTCTGCAGGTCGGCGGGTACGGCGGACACGGTGCCGTGGGACGACAGCTCGGCGACGGCCTTCTCGCAGGCCTCCGCGCCGCGAGAGCTGATGACGACGGAGGCGCCCGCGTCGAGCAGGCCGCGGGCGATCATCATGCCGATGCCGCGCGTACCGCCCGTGACGAGCGCCTTCTTTCCGGTGAGGTCGAAGAGGTCCATGACGTCGGACCCTA
>JAWWOJ010000382.1:0-4045 GCA_033851885.1 Frankiales bacterium
ACCTCGGCCTGGTTGTAGCCGCGCAGCTCTCGGCCGAACTGCTTGTTGACGACGTCTTGTGGGGTCAGAGGCATCGGGTCGCACCGTCCTGCTGGTGGGAGGGGTTCACGTCGGCACGACGCGCATGAGCACGATCGTCACGAAGAAGACCACCATGAAGGCCAGGTCCAGGGAGACGTTGCCGACGCGCAACGGCGGGAGCACACGGCGGACGGCCTTGATGGGGGGGTCGGTGGCGGTGTAGGTCAGCTCCAGGGCGATCGCGAACGGCCCCTGCGGCCGGAAGCCGCGGGCCAGCATGAACACGTAGTCCATGACGAGCCGGAAGATCAGCAGCACGAGGAACAACAGGAGTGCGAAGTGCACGACCTGACCGACGATCACGGGTAACAGTCTTCCAGCAGGGGGCGGATGCGCGTCAGGACTGGTTGAAGAACCCGGCCTCGGCGATGCGCGCCTTGTCCTCGGCCGTGACCTCGACGTGCTCGGGCGACAGCAGGAAGACCTTGTTGGTCACCCGCTCGATCCGGCCATGCAGGCCGAAGATGAGCCCGGCCGCGAAGTCGACGAGCCGCTTGGCATCGGCGTCATCCATCTCCGACAGGTTCATGATCACCGGGGTGCCGGCACGGAAGTGCTCACCGATGGCCCGCGCGTCGTTGTAGCTGTGCGGATGCAGCGTCGTGATGCGGTAGGGCTCGTCGTGCGCAGCGGGCACGGCCTGCGGGCGCGGGACGCTGTCGAGGGCCGTCGCTCCACGGGTGTCGAAGGAGCGCCGGGAGCCGGCCGGAGCCGACGTGGCGGCCGCCGTCGGCGGGTAGCGACGGACGGCGGGCTCCTCGTAGGCGTCCTCGTCCTCGTCGTAATGGTCGTAGTGGTCGTTCTCGTCGTCCTCGACCAGGCCGAGGTACAGCCCCAGCTTGCGCATGGTGCCCGGCATGTCGTGCTCCTCGTGACTGGTGGGGAACGGTGCTCGGATGCTACCGGAGGGGGGCCGATCGGGCGCCCAGCAACGCCGTCCCGACACGCAGGTGTGTGGCACCGGCCGCCACCGCCTGTTCGAGGTCACCCGTCATGCCCGCACTCACGGCCGTCGCCGCGGGGTGCTGAAGACGGAGCCGGCCGGCGACCTCGCCCAGCCGCGCGAACGCGCTCGCCGGATCCGCCCCGAGTGGCGCGACCGCCATCACCCCTGCCAGGCGGAGGCCTGCCGTCCCCACCACCTGGTCCGCCAGACCGGGTACGGCGGCAGGGTCGGCGCCCCCCCTGTCCGGGTCGCCATCGAGGCTGACCTGCAGCAGGACGTCGACCGAGCGACCGGCCCGGACGGCGCCGTCACCGAGCACCGAGACGACCGACGGCCGGTCGACGCTGTGCACCACGTCGGCGTAGGAGGCGACGCTACGTGCCTTGTTGGTCTGCACCGCGCCGACGAAGTGCCACCGGACACCGTCGAGCGATGCCGCCTTCTCGGAGGCCTCCTGATCGCGGTTCTCACCGAGGTCGGTGACACCGAGGTCGCGCAGCAGCCGGCAGTCACTGACGGGCCACGTCTTGGTCACCGCCACCAGCGTCACCTCGTCGCGGGCGCGCGCGGCCTTCGTACAGGCCTGGGCGATCCGCTCCTCGAGGTCGGCGAGGTTCGCCGCCAGCTCCTCGCGGCGCGTCATCGGAGCCACACGATGCCCGCATGCCGACCGGTGAGGCCGTCGCGACGGTAGGAGAAGAAGAGGTCCGGCTGCTCGAGAGTGCAGCCGCCGACGACCGAGACCGTCACGCCCTGCTGCTCGAGTTGCCGGGTTGCGCCGGCGGTCAGGTCGACCGAGGCGGTTCCTTGCCGCGTCGTCGACCGGCTGCCGGGCACGGCCTTCTCGACCTCGCCTGCCATCGACGGTGGCACTTCATAGCAGCGACCGCAGATGCCCGGACCGATGACGGCGGTGATGTCGCGGGCGCCCTCGTCGCGCATCACGCGCACGACCTCGGGCAGCACTGCCTTCGCCAGACCGGGGCGGCCCTCGTGGGCAGCGCCGACGACTCCGTCCGCGGCCAGGAGTACGGGGAGGCAGTGGGCAGCCATCATCGCGAGGCCGATCCCGGGGACGGACGTCACGAGGCCGTCGGTGTCGTCGAGCCCGCGGCTGGTCTTCTTCGACAGACCACGGACGACGCGCACGCCGCTGCCGTGCACCTGCTTGCCGAACGCGAGCCCGTCCAGGCCGAGCCGCGCGACGACCAGCTCGCGGTTGCGCTGCACCTTCGCGAATGCGTCCTCGACGTGGACCGCGAGGTTGAGGCTCTCCCACGGCGGAAGGCTGACGCCCCCCGCACGGGTGGTGAAGACGCCGTGCGCGGGAAGGGGGAGTCCCGCGTCGAGCACTACTTCAGGAAGTCGGGAACGTCGAGGTCGTCCTCGAAGACGACGGTGCGACGCGGACGGTCCGGCGTCGCGGCCGGAGGCGGCGTGTAGGTCGGCTCGCTGCGACGGACAACCGGCTCCTCGGAGGCCTTCTCCGGCTGTGCCTCCGCGACGGGCTCCGGCTGGACGACGCGACGGGGCTCGACCTTCTTGTAGGCCGGGGCGCCGCCGTCGAAGCCGGCGGCGATGACCGTGACCCGCACCTCGTCCCCCAGGGCGTCGTCGATGACCGCACCGAAGATGATGTTGGCGTCGGGATGGGCGGCATCCGCGACGAGCTGCGCGGCCTCGTTGATCTCGAAGAGACCGAGGTCGCTGCCGCCGGCGATCGACAGCAGCACCCCGTGCGCACCGTCCATGCTGGCCTCGAGGAGCGGGCTGGCGATGGCCATCTCCGCGGCCACGATCGAGCGGTCGTCACCACGGGCCGAGCCAATGCCCATGAGGGCCGAGCCGGCACCGCGCATCACGGACTTCACGTCGGCGAAGTCGAGGTTGATCAGGCCCGGCGTCGTGATGAGGTCGGTGATGCCCTGGACACCGGAGAGCAGCACCTGGTCGGCGCTCTTGAAGGCGTCCATGACCGAGACCTGCTTGTCGCTGATCGACAGCAGCCGGTCGTTGGGGATGACGATGAGGGTGTCGACCTCGGACCGCAGCGACTCGATGCCCTCCTCGGCCTGGCTCGCCCGCCGGCGGCCCTCGAAGGAGAAGGGACGGGTCACGACCCCGATGGTCAGGGCCCCGAGGGAACGCGCGACGGCCGCGACGACCGGGGCACCGCCCGTGCCGGTGCCACCGCCCTCGCCGGCGGTGACGAACACCATGTCGGCGCCCTTGATCACTTCCTCGATCTCGTCGCGGTGGTCCTCCGCTGCCTGCCGCCCGACCTCGGGAGCCGCTCCGGCGCCGAGCCCTCGGGTCAGCTCGCGGCCGATGTCGAGCTTCACGTCCGCGTCGGACATCAGCAGGGCCTGCGCGTCGGTGTTGATCGCGATGAACTCGACGCCCTTGAGGCCGACCTCGATCATGCGGTTGACGGCATTGACACCGCCGCCTCCGATGCCGACGACCTTGATCACGGCGAGGTAGTTCTGCGGTGCAGCCACGGTGCTAGGGGGCCCTTCGTGTCGCGCGCGTGCAGGGCTCTCCCGCACCTTCGTTCGTCCGGATGAGCTCGTGGTGCAGGGAAGTCACCGCGTACTCTCACCCTCAGGTAGACCCTTATAGTTATGTCAACCTGTCGTGCCGCGTGACGGTAGAGGGCGACCGTCGATGCGGTCAACCTCAGCGGGCTGAACGGGCTCGGCGTGTCACCGACTTCTCGCCCTTCTTGTTGCGGTACATAGCCTGGTCTGCCGCGTGGAGGAGCGCGCTCGGCTCCGCTTTGCCCCGTTCGGACAGCGCCACGCCGATGCTCACCCCCACCTCGAGGTCGAGGGTCGGCAACGGGGCGGTGACCGCCTCGCGAAGCCGCTCGACGACGACCTCGACAACCGCATCGGTCGCGCCCTCGACGAGCACGACGAACTCGTCTCCCCCGATCCGTGCGACGGTGTCGGACGGCCGGACAGCCCCCGCCAACCGCGTCGCGACGCTGGTGAGGACCTCGTCCCCGACAGCGTG
>JAWWOJ010000429.1:0-5822 GCA_033851885.1 Frankiales bacterium
GGCCTCCGGCGGCGGCGAGAGCGGTCACCTGCAGCAGGCGGCGGCGGGAGAGCACGTGAGAGGTCCTTCTGGCTGGGAGTAGACGACAAACCCTATCGATTTACTCGGTTGAACGATCAACCGAGCCGGAAGATGCGGTCTGGGCTGCTGCTCAGCGCGCCACACGGAAGCCGATGTTGCCGGTGGAGTCGCCAGCGAGGCTGCTGTCGCGGGCGGCGACGCGGTAGCGGTTGCAGTAGGAGTCGTGACACAAGTAGGACCCGCCCCGGCGTACCCGCTTGCCGTCCTGCTCCGACGCGGTCCACTCCCACACGTTGCCCACGCACTGCCACAGACCGAAGCCGTTCGGGCGGTAGCTCTTCACCGGTGCCGTCCCGACCCTTCCGGTGTGCTGGTGGGGGAACGCTCCCTGCCAGATGTTGCAGCGGGCCTGGCCCTCGGGCTGCAGCTTGTCGCCCCAGGGGTACACGGCCGCCTCGAGCCCTCCGCGCGCCGCGCGCTCCCACTCGCTCTCGGTCGGGAGCCGGGTACCGGTCCAGGTGCAGTACGCCTCGGCGTCCTCGGCGGATACGTGCACGACGGGGTGGTTCGCGAGCCGGACAGACGACGACCCCGGCCCGTGCGGCGCGCGCCAGCTCGCCCCCCTCACGGCGCACCACCACTCGGCCCCGGACACCCGACCCGTCACCGCGGTTGGGTCGGTCACCAGGGCGGCGAAGACGAACGACCAGCCGTCGAGCTCGGCTGCGGTGACATGCCCCGTGGCCTTCACGAACGCGGCGAACTGCTGGTTCGTGACCGTGGTCGCACCGACCTCGTAGGACGGCAGTTCGACGCTGCGGACGGGCCCTTCGCCCTCGCCCGGGTTGGCGAGCGGACCCTCATACCCCATGACGAACGATCCTGCGGGAACAGCGACGAGGCTTGACGCTCGGCCGCCCGTCACCACGGTGACCCTGCCCGCAGACGCAGGGCGCGTCGGGGCACAGCAGCCCCGCGCCTCGTCGGCGGTCATCCCCAACTCCTCTCGCCGGGTCGGCTGGGCGACGACGAGTCTAGGGCTGGACTCAGAGCCTCTTGCCTATGCAAGCAGTAGGAATGAGCCTTCGGCGAAAGTGGAGGTGTGACCAGCGCCACCCGGCCTTAATCTACTAGTTCGGTAGGAAATCGCTTCGCCGCCGCGAAGGACTGCGTCATGCGTGTTAGTCGCCTGATGCTGCTGCTCGGTCTGCTCCTCACCACTGGACTCGTCGCCCCGGCCGTTGGTGCGGTGCCGGTCCCGGCGCCGGCCTGCTCCTGGTACGGCGAGACCGACCAGCGGGACGTGAACATCGGGGCCCCTGACCTGGACGCCTACTACTGGGCGAACCCGATCGCGGTGACGAGCGGAGAGACGGTCACGCTCGACGGCACCTACCCGTCGGCCCGCTACTTCTCCTTCCACGTCTACGACCGCACCGGTCAGCCGCTCGACTCGCTCTACGACGCCCAGCTCACACCGGCGAAGGGCAGCACCAGCCCGTTCCAGCCTGGCAACGGACGGCTGGGGCACGGGTCGTACTCCATGACGATCCGCTTCGTGGCGGCGCCGAAGCAGCGCGCGGCCAACACCCTCTACGCTCCGGTCGGTTCGCCGGGGATCGCGCTGCTCGTCTACCGGGTGTACGTGCCGACCGACGCAGCCAGCCCGCAGGGCGGCGTCGCCTTCCCGCAGATCACGCTGCACCCGGCTTCCGGTGCCGATGTGCGCGAGACGTCGTGCTCAACCACGCCACCGCCGTTCGGGTCAGCGCTGTGGTCGGTGGCCGCCGAGTCGGATTACCCCTCGGCCCTCCGGCAGAGCGGCGGCGACGCGACCAAGCCGGTGTGGGAACGACAGTTCGGCAGCGCCCTGGGCAACCAGCAGAACGCCTACCTGGCTGCGCAGATCGACCGGCAGTACGGCGACATCGTGGTCATCCACGCCACCGCCCCGACCTTCCCAGACAACCGACGTGGCGTCTCTCCGTCCAAGGCCACGCAGCTGCGCTACTGGTCGTTCTGCGTCTACGACTCCCAGGGCGAAGCGGGCTTCGGCTGCGCCGCCGACTACACCTCGTCTCTTCGCGATGGCAGCTATACCTACGTCGTCTCTGATCCAGGTCAGCGGCCGAGCAACGCGAACGCCGCGCACGGCGTGACCTGGCTGCCATGGGGAGGTACGCAGGCGACGGCGCAGGTCGTCTTCCGCAACATGCTGCCGAACCCGGGTTACCGGTACGCCGCACAGCGGATCACCTCTCCAGGCCAGTCGGCGCGGTCCGTGATGGGGCGGTACTACCCGAAGGCGGTCTACTGCTCCAAAGCGCGGTTCGAGAGCGGCGGCTGGCAGGCCTGCTTCGGCTCGACCAGCCGCTGAGCACGGCTGTCAGCAGGCGTCCTGCAAACCCCGGCGGGGCGTGGTCGCGTTGCGCTCCAAGGGCATCGTGATCCTCGCGCACGGTCTGCGGACGCGCGGCTGATCTGTTTCTTGCTAGGCGGATGCCGGAATCGCACTGTCGATGAGTGACTTCGCGACGGCTCGCGAGGCGAGGGCGACTTTCGGGTTGTGGTCCATCCATGCGGAGATTCCGGCGCCGTCGTACAGCATCGTCAGCTGCTCAGCCAGAACCGCTGGGTCTTCGGCTCCGGCCTGGGCTGCGAGGTCGACGAACAGATCGTGCAGCCACTCCCGGTACTCCCGCGTTGCTTCCTCAACGCTGCTGCCGGGTTGCGCTTCGGCGCTCGCGCCGACAAACGCACAGCCGCGGAACCCGGCGTCACCGAACACCTGACCTTGCACCTCGAATACGCCGAGGAGCTTCTCCCGCGGTGTCGCGAATCTGGCCGCGAGCTCGGCGTCCATACGTGCCTTGGTTCGCTCGTGACGCTGTTCGAGATAGGCACGGACGAGGCCGTCCTTGCTCCCGAAGATCTTGTACATGGTCGCCTTCGTGACCCCGGCGTGCTCGGTCACCCGGTCGACCCCTACCGATTGCACGCCGGCCTCGTAGAACAGCTCGGCAGCGGCCGCGAGCAGGCGCTCCCGGGCCGCAGGCTTGCTCGTCACCTTGTTGTCAGCCACGCCTTGACACTACAGAACGTTCTGTTTACTGTCCAGCATCGACAGAACGTTCTGTCGACCGTCGGGAGCCGACATGATCACCACCAGCACACGAGATCTCGTCGGCCAGGTCGCCCTCGTGACCGGTGCGACGTCAGGTATCGGCAGAGCGATCGCCCTGCACCTGGGTCGCGACGGTGCAGACGTGATCGTCGTCGGCCGAGACGCAGAACGCGGCGCCCAGACCGTTGACGAGATCGTCTCGCTAGGCGGCACGGCACGGTTCCTTGCCGCAGACCTGTCCGATCCCGACGCGATCGCTGAGCTCGCCAAGCAGGCAGGCGCGATCGACATCCTCGTCAACAACGCCGGCCACGCCGTGTGGAAGCGGACCGAGGACCTCGACGTCGATGACTTCGACTCGATGTTCGCCAGCAATGTGCGAGCACCCTTCTACCTCGTGGCGGCGTTCGCGCCTGACATGGCGCTCAAAGGTGCGGGCAGCATCATCAATATCGGCAGCATGGCGGGGCGCGTCGGACTTCCGACCGGCGCCGCGTACGGGGCGACCAAAGCCGCGGTCGCGTCGCTCGCGCGAGCATGGACCTCGGAGTACAGCCCACACGGTGTGCGGGTCAACACCGTCGCACCGGGACCGATCTACACCCGGCCCGAGGCGCGCGAACTGTTCGACCAGCTGGGCGCAACGACCGCACTCAACCGCGCCGCACAGCCCGACGAGGTTGCCGAAGTGGTCGCGTTCCTCGCCTCACAACGAGCCAGCTACATCACCGGCGCGACCATCGCTGTCGACGGCGGACGCACCGCCATCTGAGCCTTCTCCAGCGTCAGCGGCAACTACCGCGGACACCCGCCAAGTAACGAGCGGATCGACCTTCACTCAAGGAGACCCCATGAGAAGCACCGTTGCAGGACTTTCCGTCGACTGCGCCGACGCCACGGCCGTCGCCCGCTTCTGGGCCGACGCTCTCGGTCGCGAAATCGCTGAAAATCCCACCGAGCAGAACGCGGTCGTATCAGTCGGCACGGATCCGGCATCCGGACCGAGGCTCGCCTTTCACCAGGTACCCGAGGCCAAGACCGTCAAGAACCGCCTGCACCTGGACCTCATCACCACTGAATTCGCTGCCGAGAGCGCCCGACTGATCGGACTGGGCGCGCGCAAGGTCCGCGACGTCGAGGCGAGCGGTGCCCGCTGGACAACCTTCGCCGACGTCGAAGGCAACGAGTTCGACCTCATCGCAGGCTGATGCCGCGCACCTCGTCTTTCCGCGTCACCTTGACCGGGAGAGAACCATGACGGCAGCTGGTGGGCCGACAAGGCTGACCCGACCACAGCGCGACCGCGATGAGCATCTGCCGCCGGCGCAAGCAGCGCGGCCACCGCGCAGGCCAGCCGCCCCGGCTGTTGCTGGCGTGCGGCTGGTCGGGCTGGCCTCGATCACCGTGGTGTTTCTCGCAGCGTCCTCCGTTCCCACTCCGCTGTATGCCACCTACCAACGCGAGTGGCACTTCTCGCCACTGACGACCACTGTCGTGTTCGGCGCGTACGCCGTGGCGTTCCTCGCAGCTCTGCTCTGCTTGGGACGGCTTTCCGACCATGTCGGCCGGCGTCCGCTCATCCTCGTCGGGATCGCCGGCCAACTCGTCGCGCTGGTGGTCTTCCTCGACGCCCACAGCGTCGCCGCCCTGCTTGTGGCGCGGATCGTGCAGGGGCTGGCAACCGGTACCGCGATCGGCGCGATCGGCGCGGGAATGATCGACCTCGATGCCGCGCGTGGCGCGTTAGCGAATGCAACCGCACCAGGGCTCGGAACATCCGCCGGTGCGCTCTTCAGCGCCTTTGCCGTGCAGTGGCTCCCCGCACCGACCAAGCTGGCGTATCTCGTTCTCGCGGCAGTGTTGGTCGCGCAGTCCATCGGCGTCGCTCTGCTGCCTGAGACCAGCCCGAAAGCACCCGGGGCTTGGCGCTCACTCGCCCCGCAGCTCGCGATTCCGCCGCAGACACGACGGCCCTTGCTCACCGCAGCCCCAGTCCTGTTCGCAGTCTGGGCACTCGCCGGGCTCTACGGTTCTCTGGGACCCAGCCTGATCGACCGTCTCGTCGGATCCCCGTCGGTGGTCGACGCCGGGCTCGGCCTCGGCATCCTGGCCGGCGTCGCGTCACTGACCACCTACCTGCTGCGCGCTACCCCGCCGTCCCGGGTCATTGCGATCGGGACGACCGCGCTCGCCGCCGGCGTGGCCGGAGTGCTCATGGCTATCTGGGCGGGATCACCGGCCGGTTTCTTCGCGGCGACCGCCCTCGCAGGTGTCGGCTTCGGAGCCGGCTTCCAGGGCGGCATCCGACTTGTCGCTCCGCTCGCCGACCCCGACCAGCGGGCCGGTGTGCTCTCCGTGCTGTTCACGGTCTCCTACCTCGGCATGGGTCTGCCCGCCGTCGCTGCCGGGATCGCCGTCGTTCACAGCGGCGACCTCATCGCCACCAGCTACGAGTACGGGGCTGCGGTGATCGCCCTCGCGGTGGTCGCCGCACTCAACCAACTACGCGCGCGGCCCGCCGCAGCCCACTGACGTGACACGGGCCCCGCGCCGAAAGCACGCCGACCTTCCAGGAGGCAAGACAATGGCCAAGGAAATCCGGGTTCCCGACGAGGCCCACCCGATCACCATCGACGCCGATACCGACCGCGTCGTCGCGCGCGTCGGAGACATCGTC
>JAWWOJ010000449.1:0-3602 GCA_033851885.1 Frankiales bacterium
GCGCTCGGCCTCGTTGCCCTCGAAGTAGCTGACCAGCCGCCCGGTGTAGGTCACGCCGAGGTCGTGGCAGAGCCGGGTCAGCCGGCGGGTGTCCTCGGCGGCGATGACGTCGGCGGTGCCGAGGCACTCCACCAGCCGGGTGCTCGCATCACCGGCACGGCCGATCGGCACACCGGCGAGGACGAGGCTCATGGGTCAGCATTCTGCTCGCACCGTGGGAGGGGTGGATCAAGATAGCGTGGCGCCCATGACGGCGACCCTCGACCGGACCGCTGCCGCGGATGCCGACCAGTCCGGCTGGCGGGACCGCCTGCGACCCCTCGTGACCGGCGCCGGCGGCTGGCCGGTCACACTCGCCATCACGGTCCTCGCCGGCCTGCTGCGGTTCCTGCGCCTCGACCAGCCGGCGACGAACCTCAGCAACGGCAAGGTCGTCGCCGGCGACATGTTCGACGAGCTCTACTACGCCTGCGACGCGCACTCGCTCATGACCTACGGGGTCGAGCATGCGACGTCGAACGACACGCAGTTCTGCGCCCTCAACGGCAGCTCCCCTGCCTTCGTCGTGCACCCACCGCTGGGCAAGTGGCTGATCGGCGTCGGCGAGCAGCTGATGGGCTTCAACACCTGGGGCTGGCGCATCTCGGCCGCGGTGTTCGGCACCCTCACCGTGCTGCTGCTGGTGCGCATCGCCCGGCGCATGACCGGCTCGACCCTGCTCGGAGGTCTCGCCGGCCTGTTCCTGGCCCTCGACGGGCTGCACTTCGTGCAGAGCCGGATCGCGACGCTCGACGTGTTCCTCTGCTTCTTCGTCGTCGCGGCGTTCGGCGCCCTCGTCATCGACAGGGACCGGATCCGAGCCCGCCTCGCCGAGGCCTCCGAGGAGCAACTCGCCCGCGGCGGACCACTCGGCTGGCGGCCGTGGCGGCTGGTCGCCGGGCTGATGATGGGCTGCGGGCTTGCCACCAAGTGGAGCGCTGTCTACCCGATCGCAGTGATGCTGGTCCTGACCCTGTTCTGGGAGGCCGGCGCCCGCCGCGCAGCCGGCCTCCGCGCTCCCTGGCGGACGACGGTGCGGCAGACGACGGCGCCCTTCGTCGGCGTCTTCCTCGTCCTGCCCGTCGCCGTCTACGTCGGCTCGTGGACCGGCTGGTTCGTCACGAAGGAGGGCTGGGACCGGCAGTGGGCGAAAGACAACCCGCACACCGACTTCCCCTTCGTCCCAGCGTCTCTGCGGTCCTTCTGGCACTACCACTGGGAGATGTGGCACTTCCACCAGACGTTGGAGAAGACCCACCCCTACCAGTCGCACCCGCTGTCGTGGCCGTTCCTCCAGCGCCCGGTGTCGTACTACTACCCGTCGCCGATCAAGACCGGCGTCTACGGCTGCCAGACGTCGACGGGCTGCTCGCGCGAGGTGCTCGCGATCGGCACGCCGGCGTTGTGGTGGGCGATGCTGCCGGTGGCGATCGCGCTGCTGTTCCGGTGGGCGTCGAAGCGGGACTGGGCATCAGCCTCGGTGCTCCTGCTGATGCTCGTGTCGATCCTGGCCTGGATCCCGAGCGACCAGAAGCACCGCACGATGTTCCTGTTCTACGCGCTGCCGTCGGTGCCGTTCCTCTGCCTCGGCCTTGCCATCGTCGTCGGCTGGGTCCTCGGACCGCCGGGCTCGACCAGACGGATCTGGGGCTCCGGAGCCGCCGGCGTCTATACCTCGCTGGTCGTCATCAACTTCTGGTGGCTGTACCCCGTGCTCGCCGCGGTGACGATCCCCTACACCTCCTGGCACCACCGGATGTGGTTCACCAGCTGGATCTGACCACCCACCCTTGCCGCGTGCACACGCGATCGGGGAGCGGCCCCCGTTCCGCGCTCAGCAGCGCTCCGGCACCGGACGCGCCTGTGCACGGCGGAAGGGACCCGGGAGGGGCGAGCGCGGTTCAGCGGCCGGCGACCCGGTTGAGGCTGGCGGTGATGCCGTCCTGGTCGGCGCCCTCGCGCGGCGCGATGAACAGGCCCTCCGCCTCGACCAGCAGCACGCCGTCGAGCTTCGCGGTGCCCTTGACCCACCGCTTGCGCCCGTCGGTGCGCTCGACCCAGGCGCACAGGTCGATCGGCTCGAGAAGCGGCGTCGGGCGGCGGTAGCTGAGGTTCAGGGTGCCGGTGAAGCCGGCGCGCAGCTGCGAGCGGCCGAGCAGCTCGTCGAAGACCCCCGCGACGCAGCCGCCGTGCACATGGCCGGGAGGTCCCTCGTAGGCAGTCCCGAACACGACCCGGCCGCTGGTGCGGCGCCCCTCGGGGCCGTCGACCGCACCGTCCACGAACCAGAGCTCGGCCGGAGGGGCGATGACGTTGCTCGTCCCCGACCACGGGCTGTGCCGGAGATGATCGTGCGGCTGCAGGCCGGCCTCGCTGATCGTCAGCACACCGCCCTGGCGCACCTGCAGCTCCTCCAGCCGGTCGGCGAAGTCCCGAGCCGTCGTCGCGGCCGCGCGCAGCTCCTCGGCGGACGGCCGCACGAGGACCATCCTGTTGACGATGCGGCGCAGCTCGTTGGCCAGCTCCAGCTCGGCGGCGGCGACTTCTGGGTCTACGGGGTTCACCGCCCCGACGCTAGCCGGGGCCGCAGCAGGGCCCTCAGGACTGGGTGGTGCCGCCGGTCGCGTTCATGCTTGCCGGCAGCCGGTCGAACCAGCGCAGCACCGCTGTTTCGTAGGAGATGCCGAACGCGAGGGTCACGCGCTGTTCCTCGGGCACACCCTGTGCGGTGAGTTCTCGGTCGAGCGACCGGTACGTCGCCAGCCGCCGGGCGTGCTCGGCCCGGTGGTCGGACAGCATGCCCGGCAGCCGATCGGCGTCGATCGCGTCAGCGAAGGTGAGCATCAACAGCAGTGGGATCCGCAGGTTCTCCGGCTCCGGGCTGGTGTTGACCCAGCGTCGGAAGGCTGCCCGACCGGCCGGTGTCAGCTGAAACGGTTGGCGATCGCGCGGACCGATCCGACCCCTGTCCAGGAGTCCGCGATCCGCGAGAGCGGCCAGCTCGCGGTACACCTGGCTGCGGGTGATGGTCCAGAAGCCGCCGATCAGCTGCTCCGCTGCCGCCACCAGGTCATAGCCGGACCGCGGGCCGTCACGCAACAGCCCGAGCAGGGCGCCCGCCGTCGCGTTCAACCGATCGTCCCGCATGTCGCCTCCCTTGACAGACCATTATGGACGGTCCACTGTGGACTATCTCGTTCTCCACCAGCTTGGAGGCACCGATGCCCACGATGTTCTTTCTCCCCTGGCGGTGGACCCGTGCGCCACGCCCCGAGCACGCCGTGATCTTCGCCAGCCGATTCGACGCCGCCGGGATGCGACCGGGCTGGCTGCTCTTCGTCGGCGGACTGCGACTGCGGCGCGCCGTCCTCCGCGCCCCCGGTGCGCTCGGCGTCACGCTGCGCGCGCACCCCCTCCGGGGCCGCTACTACAGCCTGTCCCTCTGGCGGGACGCGGACAGCCTGCTCGCCTTCGCCCACAGCCCAGCGCACCAGGACATCGTCCACAGAATCACCGAGCTCGGCCCGATACAAGGGCTGCTCATCTCGCGGGACACCGAACCT
>JAWWOJ010000543.1:0-3526 GCA_033851885.1 Frankiales bacterium
GGACCGGCGTGACGGCAGTGGCGACGGTCACCAAGGTGATGGCCGGTGGTGGCGACGCCTCGTCACGGGGGGTCGGGACCTGCGCGACGCGGGTCACGATCCGACCGCCTCGGCGTCGAGCAGGACCAGGTCGTCACCGGGCGTGCTCGGGGACGGGATCGCGACGACCGGCCGCGGCAGCTCTGCAGGGCGCCCTGCGCGGGCACGTCCAGCGGCGGTCACCAGGACATCGTCGAACAGCTCGGCGGTTCTCGTCCAGGTGAACCCCCCGGCGTGTGCTCTGGCGGACGTCCCCATCGAGGCGCGCAGCTCGGCATTGCCGAGCAGCTGGGCGATCTGCTCGGTCAGGTCCGCCTCGTCCTCCGCCAGCAGGCCGGTCGAGCCGTGCAGCACCGACTCCGCGACGCCGCCGGCAGACCGGTAGGCGACCGTGGGAGTGCCGTGCGCTGCCGCCTCGATCACGCACAGTCCCCAGCCCTCCTTCACCGAGGGAGTGACCAGCACCCAGGCTCGGCTCAGCAGCATGTGCTTCTGGTCGTCGTCGACGAAACCGGTCACGTCGACCCGGGAGCCGAGCCCGAGGCGCGCGATCTCGTTGCGAATCTCCTGCTCCCACCAGCCGTGGCCGGCTACGACGAGCCGGAGCGCCGGGAAGCGGTCGCTGAGGACGGCCAGCGACCGGACCGCGTGCTCCACCTGCTTGTGGGGAACGAGCCGGCCGAGCACGAGGAGCTCGGGCTGCACGGAGCGGCCGGTGCCGGCGCGCGGCGGCGGTGCGCCGTTGTGCACCACAGTCACGCGGTCGCGGTCGACCCCCAGCTGGACGAGGTCGTCGGCGCTCCTGCTGCTGACCGTGACGTAGCGGCAGCGGCGGAAGGCCTTGGGTGCCAGCCGTGACTCGATCCACCAGCCGACCCTGGCGGCGACCCGGCCCCCCCAGCCCGACCCCAGCGCGATCGACCACTGCTCACGGTGGACGTGGTGGCAGAGCACCACGACCGGCCGCCGGGTCAGCAACCGGGCGAAGAAGGGCATTCCGTTCTGAACGTCCACCACCACGTCGAAGCGACCGCCGCGGCGAAGCAACAGCCGCAGCGCGCTGCGCAGGTAGACGGTGAAGCGGCCGCCGGCCCGCAGGATCCGCACGCCGCCCTCCTCGCTCCTCCTGGCAGAGCCGGGGTACCGGGCGGTGAGAACGGTGATGACGTGACCGGCGCGGACCAGCCCCGCCAGGACGTGGTCCAGGTAGAGCTCCGCGCCACCTCCCTCCGGGTGGCCGCTGTCCCGCCAGCTGAGCACCAGGACGCGCAGCCCCGACGGGTGGGTCGGGGAGGGTGGGGTCACGGATAGCCCTTCGGTGCGCGGAGAACCCCAAACTAGGTGCGCATCGCTGACGTTTCAGCCATTCGTCGAACCCGACGCGCAGACGTTTCACCACAAGACAGGGCAAGTCAGGTCAGTGTGATCGGAGCGTGATCATGGCGCGTCCGACGTTCGCCTGCAGTTTCCTGCACTGAGTGTCTATGTTGTGGCTCACATGGCGACGTCGCCGTGACAAGGAGGAAACGCATGACGACCCTGGTGGCGGCTGGTTTGGCCGCGCTTCTCGCGATCGGGACGGCCGTGGGCGTGGTCCAGGCACTCAACAGCAACTCGACGGACCGGGTCACCCCGGCATCTACGGCGCCTGTCTACGGCTCGCGCTGACCAGGGGGGACAGACGATGACGACTGCAACACTGGAAGCGCCGGCACACCCGACGGGACTGCAGAGGCTGTGGTCCCGCGAGCTCAACTACTACCCCGACAGCAGGCAGCGCTTCGCGTTGCTCGGTGTCGTCGTGCTGTCGACCGTGATCCTCTACTACGAGAACTACGTCGGCGGCTCGGTCGCGACGCAGATCCTGAGTGGTCTGCACATGTCGTTCAACTACTACGTCTACCTGCTGGTCGTGGCCAATGCGGTCGGTGCGTTTGCGTCCCTCGCCGCCGGCCTTGCCGACAAGGCTGGGCGGGCCAACCTGGTCGCCTACGGCCTCGTGATCACCGGTGTGCTGACAGCGTTCGTCTTCCCGCACGTCGGCACCAAGCTCGAGTTCGCTGTGGTCAGCGTCGCCATCGGCGTCGTGGAGGGCGTCGTCCTCGTCGCGACGCCGGCCCTCATCCGTGACTTCAGCCCGCAGCTCGGCCGCGCCTCGGCCATGGGCTTCTGGACGCTGGGCCCGGTCGTCGGCAGCCTGGTCGTCAGCGAGGTCTCGAGCCACACGCTCAAGCACCTGCCGCGCTGGCAGGACCAGTTCGTCATCTGCGGCATCGCCGGCCTGGTCGTCGCGGCGATCGCCTTGGTCTACCTGCGTGAGCTGACGCCCCGGCTCCGGGACCAGCTCATGGTGTCGGTCCACGACAAGGCGCTCGTCGAGGCGAAGGCCAAGGGCCTTGACGTCGAGGCCGCGCTGGCCAAGCCGTGGTCGCAGGTCGTCCGCCCGAGCATCGTCGCCTCGGCCATCGCGATCGGCGTGTTCCTGCTCGGCTACTACACGGCCGTCGCGTTCTTCCCGATCTTCTTCCAGACGGTGCAGGGCTTCACGGCCGACCAGGCGAACGGGCTGCTCAACTACTACTGGGCGTCCAATGCGATCGCCCTCGTCGTCGCCGGTGTCCTGTCGGACCGCCTGCGGGTGCGGAAGCCGTTCATGCTCTTCGGCAGCATCGCCGCTTTCGGGGTCACGCTGCTCATCCGGTACCTCACGCCGCACACCGACACCCCTTACTGGGCGTGGGCCTTCATCCTGTCGTGCGTCGGTGTCTACGGTGGGTTCGCCTTCGCCTGCTGGATGGCGTCGTTCACCGAGACCGTCGAGGACATCAACCCCGCGCTCACCGCGCACGGCCTCGCGGTCTGGGGCTGGCTGCTCCGGGCGATCGTCGCGATCAGCTTCCTCGTGCTGCCGCAGGTCATCGGCTCGGTGACCCCGCTGGTGGAGCACGGCGCCCAGGTCCAGGCGATCGCCACGGCGAACGCCCGGTACCTGCCGACCATCCAGGCCAACCAGGCGTTCCTGGCGGATGTGAACGCCCGATACCCGGACGGCAACGTGCCTGCGGACGTCCAGAAGGCCGTCGTGGAGAAGGTCGGTGCCGATGTCGCGCTCTTCCTCGCGTCCCCGGAGGGCAAGGTCGCCTTCGGCCCCAACAGCGCCATCACCAAGTACGGCGCACAGGTGTCGGCAGCGCAGAAGGACTCGCCCGGGCAGTGGCAGGACTGGTTCCTGATCTGCGCGCTCGGACAGCTGTTCTTCATCCCGATGGTCTTCGTGCTCCGCGGGCACTGGAGCCCGCGCAAGGCGCGCGAGGAGGCCGAGGCCCACAACGCCGCGGTCGACGCAGAGCTGCGCCGGATGGCCGCGTCGCCGGTGGACATCGCCTCGCCGCGGTCGGCCACCGACGAGTCACCCAAGGTCACACCACGCCACTGACAGCGGCACCAGCACAGCACTAGCAGCGGGCCCCCCGCAGCAGCCGGGGGC
>JAWWOJ010000402.1:0-4137 GCA_033851885.1 Frankiales bacterium
GTCGGCTCGCTCTACCACCACTTCGGCGGCAAGGCTGAGCTCTACCTCGCCCTGTTCGAGGACTACCAGTCGGGACAGGAGGCGCGCGCCGCTGCCGCTGTGCGGGAGGCCCGGCTGTCCGGTGAGACCGACCCGCTCGCGCTGTTCCTCATCGGCAGCCGCTCCTACCTCGACGGCTGCTGGGAGCAGCGTGACCTCGCCCGCACCTTTCTCGCAGGGGGAGGCCCGCCCGGGTTCGAGCTGCTCGCGCGCAAGCGCTACCGCGACTGGACCCGCCGCAACGCGCTGCTCCTCGGCGCCGAGTCGGACTGGGGCGATGCGCTGGTGCTGGTGCTGACCACGGTCATCAGCGAGGCCGGTCACGAGATGGCCGTCTGTGACGACGAGGATGGGGCACAACGACTTGCAGAGAACGTTCTAGCCCTGGTGGAGAAGATCGGTTCATGAGGTTGTTCGAGGACGAGCCCGCACGGGCACCGCGCTCCGGCGCCGACTGGGAGCACCACCGCGCGGCCCGCCAGCCGCACGGCGGGCCGGCCCAGGACGAGATCGGCCTGCTCGCCATGTCCGGCTTCGTCATCGCTCGCAGCAGCGACGTCGCGGTCGGCCTGAGGGGCATCACGGCCTTCAGCGACGGGCTCCTCCTCCACGTCGTCGTGCTGTTCGCCGACGAGCAGAAGCGCGAGCTGCTCGACTGGTCGCTGCAGGAGTACAGCCGCAGCCCTGGTCGCTTCCGGCTCGGAGTCCAACTGCCGGACGGCACGCGCGCCACCACAGGGACCGGCGATGCCCCACCACTCGAGACGCCCGCCTCCCGTTCGGTGCTGACGATGATGTCCAACTCCGCGGGTCCGCTGCGCTGGCAGGGGGACTACTGGCTGTGGCCGCTGCCCCAGGAAGGCAGCCTCGTCCTCGGCTGCCGCTGGCCGGACCGCGCCATCGACGAGACCCTGGTCTCGGTCGACGCCGGCCCGCTCCGCGCCGCTGCGGCGTTGTCGCGACCGGTGTGGAAGTCGTGACCCTGCACGACGACCTGCTCTCCTACCGCGACGACTACCCGGTGCTCGCGCGCAGCACCTACCTCGCGTCGCACACCCTCGGCGCGATGCATCGTCGCACCCCCGAGCGGCACGCCGAGTTCACCCGGCTCTGGGCCGAGCAGGGCGTCGTCGCCTGGGAGGAGTGGGCCCCCGAGGTCCGTCGCGTCGCCGACGTCGTCGGCTCGCTCGTCGGAGCACCTCCCGGCACGACCGTGATGCGTCAGAACGTCGCCGACCTGCTCGGTGACGTGGTCAGCGCGCTCGACTGGCGCGGGGAGCGCAACCGCGTCGTCACGAGCGACCTCGAATGGCCCGGCTCGCTGCACACCTGGTCGCAGCTGCCCCGATGGGGTGGCGAGCCCGTCGTCGTACCCGCCCAGGGGATCGAGCTCGACCTGGACGCGATGGTCAAGGCAATCGACGAACGCACCCTGGCAGTGGAGTGCTCGCACGTGCTCTTCCGCACCTCGACGCTCAACGACGTGCGGCCGCTCATCGAGCGGGCGCACGAGGTGGGGGCCCTCGCGATCGTCGACGGCTACCAGGCCGCCGGGACCGTGCCCGTCGACGTGGTCGACCTCGGCGTGGACGTCTACCTCGGCGGTTCCGTGAAGTACCTCTCCGGTGGCCCCGGAAACGGCTGGATGTACGTCCGGCCCGGTCTCGACCTGGAGCCCGTCACGACCGGCTGGTTCGGTCAGCGGGCACCTTTCGACTTCGATCCTGACAACCACTACGCCGAGGGCGTGTCCCGCTTCGCAGGAGGTACGCCGGGGGTGCCGGCCCACTACGGCGCGGGTCCCGCGTACGAAACGCTCGCCGAGATCGGGGTGCAGCGGATCCGGGAGCGGTCGCAGTCCCTGACCCAGCCGCTGCTCGAGGCGGCGGTCGAGCTGGGCTTCACGGTCCGGTCGCCGCACGACCCCGACAAGCGCGGCGGCCATGTCACGATCGACCCGGGCGACAGCCAGCGGGTGCACGACGCCCTGCATGCGCAAGGCTTCGTGGTCGACCACCGGCCTGGCGTCGGCATCCGCGTCTCGCCGCACTTCTACAACTCCCTCGACGAAGCGATGGCGTGCCTGGCCGCGATGCGGGCGGCGCGCTGATCGACGAGAATGGAGGGGTGACCATCACCGACACCGCTCCTCCGGCGGCGCCCGCGAGGAAGCGGCGCGGGCGGGAGACCGTGCTGGACATGATCCGCACGCTGGCGGTCGTGTTCGCGCTCGTCGTGCCCCTGTGGTTCTTCGGACAGGCGTCGCCCTCGGACTCCAAGGCGATCCGCCCTGTCGACCCGTCGGAGACCTACAAGGACTACCACGCCGTCACCGGTGGACCTGCGCCGTCGACGCCGGCCGGCTGGGTCGCCAACGTGCAGGCTTACGACGGCGAGGTCGCCCGGGTCGGCTACGTCCACCAGAAGCACTACATGGAGTGGCAGGGCTCCACCGGCACCGCCTGGGTCGACGACGCGACGGGCAGGGGGTCGCGCACCGGCACGGTGACGGTGGCCGGTGCCGTGTGGCAGCTCTGGGAGGACGGCAGCGGCCACACGTCGCTCGTGCGGACCTTCGGCAAGGCCACCTCCCTCGTCGGGGGGATCCGCGAGCTGGCGACGCTCGCCGAACTCGAGTCACTCGCAGCCACCCTCCCCGCTGCCTGAACTCTCACGCGCCCGCCCTCGCGCCTTCCTGAACTCTCACCCGGCCGCCGACGCTCCCTGAGCGTGGGCCTTCCGTCCTTGGCGCGCCAGAGCTCAGGAACTGTCGGGGTGCTGGGGGCGAGAGTTCAGGAAGGGTCGTCCTGGCGCTCGGCGAGGGCGGCGTCCATGCGCGCCTTCGCGCCGTCGAGCCACTCCTGACAGGCCTTCGCGAGCAGCTCGCCGCGCTCCCAGAGCACCAGCGACTGCTCCAGCGTGGCACCACCCGCCTCGAGCTTGCGCACGACCTCGGCCAGCTCGTCGCGGGCGGACTCGTAGCTCGGGCTGGCAGGATCGGTCACGTGGGAACCCTACGTCGCGCGACCCCGGACGACGCCGTGGCGCTGACCCGGCTGCGCGGGTTCATGCACACCTCGATGGGTGACGAGCTCTCCGAGCAGTGGCGGGTCGAGTGCGAGTCCGCGTTCCGTCGCCGGCTCGCCACCGACGGGTTCCGCGCCTACGTCGTCGAGGAAGCGGGTGTCGCCGTGGCGGGCGGCGCCGGCTGGCTCGATGAGCACCTGCCCTCGCCGTACCTGCTGTCCGGTGTCCGCGGGCACATCGCCTCCATCAGCACCGATCCGGCGCACCGCCGCAAGGGGTACGCCCGGATGGTGTTCGCCGCTCTCATGGAGTGGTTCCACGCCCTCGACGTGGCGCGGGTGGACCTGCGGGCCACCGACGACGGACGGGTGCTCTACGAGCAGTTCGGCTTCACGTTGCTCGGCGGCGCGACGATGGCGTGGTTCGCCCCGGGCGGTCGCGCCGGCCTGCGGTGATCAACAGGCGCTCCCGCTCGTGATCAAGAGGGGATCACGCGGCCGACGCGCTCGCGTGGCGCACCGCTGAAGCCCTGCTGATCACGGCGGCTCACGGAGCTCAGCCGTTGGTGACGTGCAGCTCGCCCTGGGCCAGCCGCACCCTGAGCGCCTCGCCGATCACGACATCGGCGGCATCGCGGACGACGCTCCCATCAGGTCGCTGCACCACCGCGTAGCCCCGGTCCAGGGTCGCTTGCGGGCTGAGCGCCACAATCCTGGCGAGGGTGTGGGTGAGGTCCTGCTGCGCCCGGTCGAGCAGGGCAGTGGTGCAACGGGAAGCCCTGTCCCGCAAGGCATCCACGTCGCGCCGACGCTCGGTGACGAGCACCTGGGGCTGGGCGAGGACGGGGCGCGAGCCGAGCTGCTGCACCCGCTGGCGCTCGCGGTCGAGGGTGCCGGCGAGTACCCGGCGGCAGCGGTCGCGGAGCATCGCGATCCGCTGGGCCTCCTCGCGGACGTCCGGGACGATGCGCTTTCCGGCGTCGGTCGGGGTCGAGCAGCGAAGGTCGGCGACCAGGTCCAGCAGCGGGGTGTCCGGCTCATGGCCAATCGCGCTGACCACGGGGGTACTGCA
>JAWWOJ010000066.1:0-2763 GCA_033851885.1 Frankiales bacterium
GTTCCTGCGCCGGGTGTTCCGCGCGACGGCGCCGGGTGACCTGTTCCTGCTGGGCGCGGATCTCGTCAAGGACCCGATCCGGCTCGTGCAGGCCTATGACGACAGCGCGGGCGTCACCGCGGCCTTCAACAAGAACGTGCTGCACGTCCTCGCGCGCGAGCTCGACCTCGACCCCGGAGCGCTCGACCCCGACGACTTCGACCACGTCGCCGTCTACAACGACGTCGACGACCGCATCGAGATGCGGCTGCGGGCCCGGCGCGCTCTCGTCGTACCGCTTCTGGGTCTCGAGTGGCGGATCTCCGCCGGGGAGGAGATCCTGACGGAGACGAGCGCGAAGTTCCGGGTCGAGGGGCTGCGCACGGAGCTTGCCGAGGCCGGGTTCGCGGTCGTCACGACCTGGACCGATGAGGCGTCCGACTTCTCGCTCACCCTGGCCCGACGGATCTAGTTGCGAATCTTTTGCAGGTAGCCGCCAGGCGTGCTTGAGTCTGTTCGTGACTCTCCTGCAGGACCGCCCCGTGACCCGGGTCCCTCTCCGAGACCGCCTGTCCCGCGGGGAATGGCGCCGGCTCGGCGCGATGTTCGCCGTCATCGCCTTCCTGCACGTCGCCGGCGGCGTCCTGCTGTGGCTGGGGTCGCGAGGGCACTACCGGATCGACAGCACGACGACGTTCGGTCTCGGGACCGGCGCGCTCGCCTACACCCTCGGCATGCGGCACGCGTTCGACGCCGACCACATCTCCGCCATCGACAACACCACCCGCAAGCTGATGGCTGAGGGCAAGCGGCCGCTAGGGGTCGGGTTCTTCTTCTCGCTGGGCCACTCCTCGGTCGTCCTGGGACTGACCGTGCTGCTCGGCCTCGGCGCGAAGGCGCTCGGCGCCGAGGTGCGGGACCAGAACAGCTCGCTGCACCACTACACGGGGCTCATCGGGACGACGGTCAGCGGCACCTTCCTGCTGCTCATCGCGCTGCTGAACCTGATCGTGATGGTCGGCATCCTGAAGGTCTTCCGCGACCTCCGCCGGGGGCGCTACGACGAGGAAGAGCTCGAGCAGCAGCTCAACAATCGCGGCTTCCTCATGCGCTTCTTCGGGCCGATCGCCCGCTCGATCGACACCAGCTGGAAGATGTACCCGTTGGGCATCCTGTTCGGTCTCGGCTTCGACACCGCCACCGAGATCGCGTTGCTGGTCCTCGCCGGTACGTCGGTCGCCGCCGGGCTGCCGTTCTGGGCGCTGCTGTCGCTGCCGCTGCTGTTCGCCGGCGGCATGAGCCTGCTCGACACCATCGACGGCTCGTTCATGAACTTCGCCTACGGCTGGGCGTTCTCGCGGCCGGTGCGCAAGGTCTACTACAACCTCGTCATCACCGGTCTCTCGATCGTCGTCGCCGTCTTCATCGGCGGTCTCGAGGTGGCCCAGGTGTTCTCCCAGCAGCTCCGGTTGTCCGGCGGCTTCTGGGACTACGCCAACGGCTTCAACCTCAACCGGGCCGGCTTCCTCATCGTCGGCATCTTCGTCGTGATCTGGGTCGTCGCGCTCGGCATCTGGCGCTTCGGCCGCGTCGAGGAGCGCTGGGAGACCTCGGCCGCGGCCGCGCGTGCCGAGCGGGCCTAGGGTCGTGCGCGTGACTCGACTCTCGCCTGGCGACCAGGCCCCCGCGTTCACCCTCACCGACGACACCGGCAAGACCGTGAAGCTGTCGGACTTCAAGGGCTCCAAGGTCGTGCTGTACGTCTACCCCGCCGCCATGACTCCCGGCTGCACGAAGCAGGCCTGCGACTTCCGCGACAACCTGTCGGTCTTCACCGACGCCGGCTACCAGGTCATCGGCCTCTCCCCCGACAAGCCCGAGAAGCTCGCTCGCTTTCGTGAGGCTGAGGGCCTGACGTTCCCGCTGCTCTCCGACGTCTCGAAGGAGACGCTCACGGCCTACGGCGCCTTTGGCGAGAAGCAGCTCTACGGCAAGACCGTCGTCGGCGTGATCCGGTCGACGTTCCTCATCGACGCCAAGGGCAAGGTCACCCAGGCCCTGTACGGCGTGAAGGCCACCGGTCACGTCGCCAAGCTCATGAAAGACAACTCCCTCACGACCTGAGCCCGGAGGTTCCGCTCCGCTGAATGGCCTGGGAAACCTGGAAATATGCACATGCCACAGCGCGCTCAGGTTACCTACTTCTCGTCACCAGGGCGAGCAAGCAAGGCGGCTCGGACTACTCCGGCTGGCGAGCAGGTCAAGATGCCTACGCGGCGAACCACATGGCATGGTGCTGATCATGCGGTTCAGGAAGCGCATGATGCTCTCGCTGTTGTTCATCGGGGCGATGCTGGCACTTGTGCTTCCGGTGCATGCCCCTGCTGCGAATGGGCTTGGCGTCTACGGCGACCGAGTGATCCAGGTGCGGTACACGACAAGGACCTGCTCGGGGCCCCTCCCCTTCCAGACAGCTGACGAGCGGCTGCTGCAGGTCGGCTCAGCCGTGTCGGCGACGGCGATGAGCCAACAGCAGGCGGTCGCTTGCGGGCAGGCCAAAGCACGCCGCATTCAATGGGCGCTGGGATGCGTCGTCGTCGCGTTACTGATCCTCTGGGGGACCCGAGGCTCGACTGACCCGGCATCCGCCAGGCTGGCCAGGTCTCAGGCTGCTGTCCTTCAATGAGGAGACTGTTCCGATTGCTCAGCCCGCGCTTCCTCGTACGCGACCTACAGCTGCAGCGGCTGTTGTCAATGGCGGTACTTCTCAGCAGCGGGTGAACA
>JAWWOJ010000090.1:0-12124 GCA_033851885.1 Frankiales bacterium
TCCGCGATCCACTGGACCACCCGGGAGCGCTCGACGACCCAGCACGTGAGGTCGTAGAGGATCGGTGCTGTCCGGACCAGCAGCAGGTAGCCCGTGGCCAGCGTGAAACGTGCCCAGGCGGTCAAGCCGTTGAGCTGATCCTCGACCGACACCTGGTGCCCGACGGCGCGCAGTCTGCGGGCGAGTTCGTGTGCCACGCCGTCATGGCCGGCGCCGACGCTGCCGGAGACGATCACGACCTGGCGAGGTGTCATGAGCGGACGTTAGCCATCAGCCGGTGAGGGAGTGCTGAGCCACGCCAGCACCGTGAGGGCGACCAAGGTGATTCCCAGGCCCGCGAGTCCCAGCGTCAGCCTCAGGACGCTTCCCGTCGGTTGCTCGGCGAACACCGCGCTCCCGACGATGAGCGCGACCACCGGGTTCACCGTGTTCACGGTCGGCAGACTCGCATCGAGCTCCGCGCGGCGGTAGACGACCTGGTTGAGCAGCTGGCCCGAGAGCCCCAGTGCGAGGAGGACGTAGAGCGCGGGCGACTCCAGCGCCGCTGCCGCGCTGCTCTGCCCGACGGTCGCCTTCAGGGCGCCGGCCGTGAGCCCGAACCAGATGCCGACCGTCGCCCCGAGCAGCGCTCCCTGCGCCCGGTGCTCCGACCGGCCGGCCAGCCACCAGCACCCACCCGCGACGACCGCAGCCAGAACGATCACCACGAGGGCGGCCGCGCCGTCCGGGGCGTCCCTGCCCGCCGTCGACCTGCTCGCGCCCAGGAACAGCGCCAGGCCGATCGTCGAGATTCCGGCCCAGCCGAGTACCGCCCTCGGCAGGGTGCGACCCTCGAGGGCCGCGCGGAACAGCAGCGAGAACGCCAGGCTCTGCACCACCAGCGGCTGCACCACACCGATCGCGCCGTTGCGCAGCGCCACGGCGTGCAGCGCCAGGCCGGCCAGGCTCGCCGCCATGCCCGTGACCCAGAGCGGATCGCGCGTGATGTGCCGCAGGAGCCCGACGACTCCGGGGGTGTCCGCAGGGGTCGCGGAGGCACCACGGTGCATCGCAGCGGACGACCAGCCGAACGCGACGGCGGCGGCGAGGCTCACCGCGACAACGGTGAGATTCAACGCCGAGCGCTGACCAGCTCTGGGAGGACAAGCTCAGGCCGGCCGAGCTCACGCAGCCGCCGCCAGTGGCCGACGACCGCGCGGAAGAGCCCCGGATACACCGACTGCTCCAGCCCCGACGCCTCGACCACCTCCGCCACGACGGTCCGCTGCAGCTCCGGCAGCTCGGACCGCAGCGCCAGCGGACGGAGGTGGTGCGCGAGGTGCAGCGTCAGGCCGCCGGTGAGGAATCTCATCAGCCGGCTGTCCGGCGAGAAGCCGGCGGTGGTCCGCACCAGGTGTGTGGTCCAGCTGCCGCCCAACTCGTCCACGGTGGGCTCGAGGCCCTCGTTGATGTGCCCGACCGTCAGTGCGATCGCGGCCAGCAGGCTGGTGCACGTCTCGGCGACCACGACGATCACGACCAGGTGCCACCAGCCCATGCCCACCGCGTAGGGCACGAGGATGGCCACGTTCAGAGCCTTCTCGAGCAGGAACGACCGCGTGCGCGCCCGCCCGTCCGGGGTCGTGGTCCCCGGAATCATGCCGTCCCTGAGGTACCGCGCCTGGCTGCGCAGCTCGCCGAGCCAGGCGAGCGAGTACGCGAACCAGGCGTACTGATGCTGCCAGCGCTGCCACGGCTTGTGCGGGGCCGCCGGGTGCAGGCGGACGAGTGAGGACGACCGCGTGGCCTCGTCGACCGGGTAGACCTGCGACATCTTGTGGTGGACCCGGTGCTTCAGCGTCCAATGACCGACCCACAGCCCAGCCGGCGTCGACAGCTGCACCGCCAGGACGTTCGGCAACTCGGTCCTGCCGAACATCCGGTGCCCGGCGTCGTGCAGGACCGTCAACGTCCCCACGGTGAAGCCCAGTGCCAACAAGATCCCGAAGGCCAGCGCAGACCGGGTGGAAACGCCGACCACACACGCGACCAGCAGGACCCCATGGTTGTACAGCCCGATCGCGACCGCATCCCTGAGCGGTTCACGCATTCGCGCCGACACCGGCATCACCTCCGCCCCGCCAATGTCTCATTGCAGCGCGCCCCGCGCCGGACGCCGGCCCAATTATGCCGCTACCCGACGAGGCGGACGGCCCCGGCGTACTCGCTGTCGTACCAGCCGGTGAGCGAGCTGATCTTGACGACGTCACCTGAGTGCGGTGCATGGATGAAGTTGCCGTTGCCGACGTACATGCCCACGTGACCGAGGTTCTTCTCGAAGAACACGAGGTCGCCGGGCTGCAGCTCGCCCCGGCTGACGTGCCGGCCCTGGTTCCACTGGTCGCCGGTGTAGTGGGGCAGGCTGATTCCTGCCTGGGCGTAGGCGAACAGGGTCAGGCCGGAGCAGTCGAAGCTGTCGGGGCCGGCGGCTCCCCACTGGTAGGGCTTGCCGAGCTGGTCCTGCGCTGCTTGCAGGGCGACCTGCACGGCGTTGCCCGAATAGTGACGGGTGGGGGCGGGCGCGATGCTCTCGGTCACCGGCTGGGTCCGGAAGGCGGCTGCGGCCAGCGCCGTCGCGCGGGCTTCACTGGCGAGTTGCGCGGCGCGGGCCTGGGCGGCCTTGCGGGTCGCGGCGTCCCGCGCGGCCTGGATGAGCTGCTGCTGCTTGAGCTGCAGGGCCGCGAGGACCTGCTGTGCCTGCCCGGCAGCGGTCTGCACAGCTGTCCTGTCCCTGGCGAGGCCCTTGAGGGTGACCTCGGCCTGAGCGACTGCCGTCTGCGCGTCGGCCGTCGCCTGCTCCTGGCGGTGCCGGGCGGTCTGCAGGCTCGACATGATCGACTGCTGCGAGCGCGAGACGTAGGTGAGGGAGGTCATCTGGTCGAGGAAGGTCTGCGGGCTGCCGCCGCTCAGGACCTGGAGCTCGACCGGGCTGCCACCCTGGCTGTAGGCCGTCGCGGCGATCACGTCGACCTGGTGCCGAACGGCGTTGAGCTCGGTATCCGCCCGCTGCGCGGCGGCCCGCGCGATGCTCACGGTGCGCTGCGCGTCGGCGAGCCTGATCCGTCCGGCGTTGAAGCTCTCCGCGGCAGCCTCCGCCTTGAGGTTCAGGGCGTCCAGCTGCGCCTGTCCCTCACGGATCTGCTGGGCGACGTCCGCCGCAGCGGGCGACGACGGGCCGATGCCGACGAGCACGACGCCGAAGGTGGCGACCAGCGCGGCTGACGTCAGCCGCCGCCGGCCGAGGTGGCCGTCGATCATGGACGGGTACGACAAACGTGCGCGGGTCACGCGAAGCGGGCCCTCTCGCTCAACGCCTACCGAGTTAGCTGTCGGGCTCGGGCCACGAGATGCCCTACGGCGTGCTCACCCGCGAGGGATCAGCGCGCCGATTCGCCCCAGGAGATCGGGTCCCCGGTTCGTCGGGCCGCGTGTGCGGCACGACGATTTGGCGTAGCGCCTCGCCGTCCCCGACGGGGACTGTCACTCGGCTCTGGCCCGAGAGTACCCAGACCCTTCGCGTCCTCGCCTGAGCGGGGGCTCGACCCGCGCGGCGTTCATCTGGCTGACAGAAAGGGTCGTAGGACCATCGGCCACTACCGGGGCAGAACGGACCGGACGATCCTTTGCCGAGTCGCCGCGCGGAGGGTGCGGCCGCCTCGGAGGTTGTTGTGCTGCACTCGCCATCCCGCCTGATCCTCGTCCCGCTCGTCGCCCTGATGGGCCTCGGGCTGGCCGGCTGCTCCTCGGGCAGCTCGAAGAAGGACACCGTGAGCGCGCCGGCCGCCACGACGGATGCCACGACCGCGGCTGCTACCTCGATGACGATCGCGGGCTTCAAGTACGACCCGTCGCCGCTCACCGTCGCCCCCGGCACGACCATCCCGGTGAAGAACACCGACGGGCCTGAGCACACCGTCACCTCCGACGTCGCCGGACTGTTCAAGGCCGATGACATCAAGAACGGCATGACGGTCTCGTTCAAGGCGCCGACCAAGGCGGGCACCTACACGTTCCATTGCGAATACCACTCGTACATGCACGGCACCCTCATCGTCAGCTAGGACGCGGACTGTGCGTCGCGTTCGCTACGGGCCACCAGGCCGACCAGGGCGACGATCAGGGCCCCGAGTCCCAGCACCACGGTCAGGTCGCCGAGGCCGAGACCGCTGAGATCGCGCGGCTTCGCCAAGCCGTCCGCCAGGGATGCTCCGAGCGGCCGGGTCATCACGTAGGCGAACCAGAACGAGAAGATCGGATTCCAGCCCAGCCGCAGATGTCCGACAGCGGGGATCACGATCACGGCCGCGAACACGGCAGCCGATGGCAGGTATCCCAGATGCAGCGTGTAGGCGGTGAAGTCGCCCAATGCCGTGCCCATCGCGAAGGTGGCCACGACTGCTGCCCAATAGAAGGCCTCTCGTCGCACGGTGTCGACCGCATGGATCGACAGGGTCCCTTCGGTTCGATGCCATCCAAAGAACACCGCTGCCAGCGTCAGTGCATAGATGACGCTCGAGGCCGTGTACGGGACAGCTAACGCGACATGAAGGACATCGGCGGCCATGGTGCCGAAGACACCGACCATCACCACCGCGAACCAGTAGGTCCAGGCCCAATACCGGCGCATCCTGAACTGCAGAACCAGGGCAAACAGGAACCCGGCGAAGCCCAGCACGACCGCCAGCTGCGGAGCCATGGCATGGACGAGATAGTCCGATGTCGATTCACCCATCGCCGTGGACAGCCCCTTGATCGCCCAGAATGCCGCGGTGATCTGCGGAACGCGCAAGGCTCCGGGGCGTACCAGCCAGGCCCGAGACGGCCCATCGAGTGAAGTCACTGCGACACCGTAAAGAGGTCCACCTGAACGCGGCCTGGATGCCGCCACGACAACGTCTTGCGCGCCCCTTCTGCGCGCCGCCGTCCCGGCGTGTGATCATGGGGTGTGCGCAAACTCCTTGCAGATGGACAGCTCCTCGTCGTCGAATCAGAGGACGACGCGTGGCTCGGTACGGCAGAAGTCGTCGGTGACCTCCTCATCGTCCGCTCCGGTTTCCGAGGCCACCCCGTCATCCTCCCGTTGGAAGACGTACGCCGCATCACGCCGGCCGACGAGTGCGAAGACGTCGAATAGGGCGCCCCGCATGAAGCTCAAACTCGATCTCCACGAGGTCTACAACCGCGGCCCTGAGATCGACCGAGCCCTCGAGGAAATCATCAACGAGGCCGTCCGCATCCGGGCCAAGACCGTCGAGATCATTCCCGGAAAGGGATCCGGTGCGCTCAAGAAGCATGTGCTCCGATTCCTTGCGCGCAAGGACATCAAGGCGATGTACCACCGCGTGGAGAAGGACTCCGACAACTTCGGCCGGGTGTTCGTGCACTTCACCTGGAAGTAGCTACGGCGGCGGGTCGTCGGTCCAGCCGTGACGGCGGGCACGGTCCGCCAGCGGCCCGGCATCCTGCAACCACCAGGGCCGCTGCTCATCGTCGCCGACAGCAGATGAGCCGTCCGAGGCCTGGTCCAGGTGGGCGTCGACCCGATCGGCTTCGACGGCGTCTGCGCGCATCCAACGGGTGAGCAGCAGGACCAGCGCCGGAAGCCCGACGAGCTCGCTGAGGGCGATCATCGCCGTGCCGCCGATCTGCTGGTCCGTCAAGGCTGACGGACCCCAGGAGCGGCCATGCCTGCTGTACCAACCGGCGGCGATGACGCCGTGGGTCGCGAGCACCGCGAGCCCGGGGATCGCGTCGAGGAGGCCGTCCACGAAGCCGACGAGAGCCCGCGCCGCGAAGGACCCTCCGTGTTCCTGCAGCAGCGGTCCCAGGAAGAGGCATCCCACGCCGACCAGCAGCAGGTGGGTGAACGCGAACAACCACGCATGTTGGAGCCGTGCCTGATCCCACCCGCTGACATAGATGGCAGTGAGCGTCCCGGTGGCCAGGACGGAGCCGGCCAGCGGCGACAGCCTCCAGGTGCGCGAACCTGCCAGGACGAGCGGGATCGGGACCAGCGTCAGGAGCAGCACGTCCTGCACGGCCAGCACCCAGAACAGCGTGTGGTCATACACCCCCAGGAACGAGCAGGTGGCGACGAGAAGGCCCAGCACCCCCAGCCCGGTCATCGTCAGGCTCTTGGCAGACCGTCGCCGTCCCATGGCGAGGGACATGAGCACGGCAGCCGCGAGCAGGACCACGGTCGGGAGGTCCAGGGCCCAGCTGGTCAGACCCCTGCCAGGAGTCAACGGCAGCAGCGTCATGTCGCCAGTGTTCCGCGCGGGCCGGGCACGTCGCCGACCACCCCAGCGGACGGTTCGGGACCTTGGCCTCTGGGGAAGGCCCGACTCCCCGACGATGGTGGTGGCATGAGCCGCTCTGCGCCGAACTCCACGAGCGGCACGAGTCTGCGACGGCGGTGGAACCGCGCCGTCGCGGCGATCACCGTCTCACTGCTCGCGTGCGGGGTCGTCAGCGTGAGCGGCTCGGTCTACCTGGTGTCCGCCTACCGCCAGACAGCCCACGCGCTCGCGGCCCAGGCCAGTCTGCTTGCCAACCTCCGGGCCGCCGTGGTGAAGGACAGCATCGCCTTGTCGAACGCGGCGGGTGACCCGGCCCTGCTCCGCGCGGCAGCCGCGAACAGCCCGTCCATCGACGCGGCCTTCGGGCAGGGGACAGCCGCCGCCTCGCCGGCCGGGCGGCGAGCGCTGCGCGAGGGGCGCACCGCCTGGACGAACGCCGTGAACACGATCCTCGCGCTCGATCCCGCAACGCCGATGGCCGGTCGCCGGGTCGCGATCGGTCTGGCACTCAGTGTCCAGGCGCCCAAGGTGCTGGCGCTGCTGGACGAGGCGGCAACGGCCAGCCGCTCTGCGGCCCGGCTACAGCTCGCGGCACACCGCCGCGCGGCCACCTGGATCATCGGGGGGCTCACTCTGGCCAGCGTGCTCGGGCTGGCGCAGCTCGTGCGGTTCGGCCGCCGGCTGTCCCATGACGTCCTGGCGCCGGTGGACCGGCTGCGCTCGTCGGTCAACCTGCTCGCCGCCGGAGATCTCAGCCATCGCGCGGAGGTGTACTCAGGCGACGAGCTGGGGGCACTCGCCGTCAGCTTCAACTCCATGGCCGACGCGATCGCAGGCAGCCAGCAGGTGCTGTCCGAGCAGGCCAACCATGACGCGCTCACTGGGCTGGCCAACAGCTCGTTCTTCCGGCGCAGGGTGGAGGAGTCGCTGTCCCGAGAGGATCGTCGCGCCGGCACCCAAGCCGTCCTGTTCCTCGACCTTGACGACTTCAAATACGTCAACGACCAGCTCGGCCACACCGCCGGCGACGAGCTGTTGCGCGAGGTGGCAAGTCGTCTGAACCGCGTCATCCGCCCCCAGGACCTTGTTGCCCGACTCGGAGGTGACGAGTTCGCCCTGCATCTCGACGGGATCCCCGACGTCCGAGCCGCCGTCCAGCTGGCCGAGCGGGCGGTGTCCGTGCTGGCTCAACCCATCGACGTCGGCGGCGAGTCGGTGCAGGTGGGAGTCAGTGTCGGAGTGGCGATGCGACACGCGGACAGCAGAGTCGGCAGCATCATGCAGCAAGCCGACATGGCGATGTACTCCGCAAAGGGGCACGGCAAGAACCGGGTCGAGTGCTATGACCAGTCCCTCCATCGGGCCGAGGAAGAGCACCGCGCCTTGAAGGCCGACATCCATGCGGCGGCCGGCCGAGACGAGCTCGTCCTTGACTATCAACCGGTCGTCGACCTGGACACCGGAGCACTGATCGCCGTCGAGGCGCTCGTGCGCTGGCAGCACCCGACCCGGGGACTGCTGCCGCCGTCGGCGTTCATCGAGCTGGCCGAGCAGACCGGTGCGATCATCGCCATCGGCGAATGGGTCCTGCGCACGGCGACCGAACAGATGCACAACTGGCAGCGCCGCTATCTGCAGGCCCCACTGGCCGTGGCGGTCAACGTCTCGGCGCGCCAGCTGATGGCAGCTGACTTCCCTCGACGCGTCCAAGAGATCCTCGTCGCGTCAGACCTCGACCCTGCCAGCCTCGTCCTGGAGGTCACGGAGTCGGTCCTGGTCGACGACACCAGCAAGGCGGCGGCAGCCCTCGGTGAGTTGCGTCAGCTCGGGATCCGGGTCTCCATTGACGACTTCGGTACGGGCTTCGCCTCGATCGGCTACCTGCGGACCCTTCCCGTCGACAGCTTGAAGATCGACCGGTCGTTCGTCTCCGGGCCGCAGGCCCAGGGCCCAGGGGTCAAGTTCCTGGAAGCGGTCATCACGCTCGGCCGGCAGCTGGGCCTCGAGATCATCCCCGAGGGCATCGAGCACCCGGAAGAGCTTGCCCGGCTACGGGCTCTCGGATGCCGGGTCGGTCAGGGCTTCCTGCTGTCCAGGCCGGTTCCTGCGGGCGACATCGAGACCTGGCTCAGCGGAGCCGTGCCACCACTGCCGATCGAGTTCTACGGCACCACACCGCCTACCGACGTCCCTATGCCCAGCCCGCGACCGTCCGGACGGCCGACGGTGCACTGACGTTCCGGCGGGCTACGCCGGTTCGGGGAGGCTGGCGATGTCCATCCAGTACCTCGCCAGCTCGCCGACACCTTCGCGAAGCCCGGTGAGGCTCGCGGCCTTCGTGACGTAGGAGTTGGCGCCGCGTGCGTAGCTCTCGCTGATGTCCTCGACACGATCAGACGAGCTGAGTACGACGACGGGGATCCGGCTGAGCTCTTCGTCCTGACGCATCTCGGCGAGCACCTCGAGCCCGTTCTTCTTCGGCATCTTGAGGTCGAGAACGACGAGATGCGGCCGCAGTGCGTCGGCGTAATCGCCCCGCTGCCGGAGATAGTCGAGCAGCTGCTCTCCGTCGGTGACCGTGTGCATGTCCAGGTCGCCGCTGTGCGCTTCATGGAAGGCCCGGGTCGTGAAGAAGGCGTGGTCGCTGTTGTCCTCGGCGAGCAGTACCCGGGCCGGAACGGTCGGGGGGGTCATCAGGCCTTCTCCTTCACAAGGGGCAGGGCGGCATCGTGCCAGCCCTGGACGATCGAACCCGGGAGCGCGATCCGTACGGTGGTGCCTGTCGGGACGCCGGGGGGCGGCCCCTCGAGTGTGATGGTCCCACCGGCAGCCTCGACGATCCGCTTGCAGATCGGCAAGCCCATGCCCGTACCTGGGACGTCGGTGTGGGCGGCATCGAGTCGCTCGAATACGTCGAAGGCCTTCTCCCGGTACGCCGGTGGGATGCCGCGTCCGGTGTCGCTGACGAGAAGGACGGCACCGCTCCCAGACGTCTCCGCCGTCACGCGGACCTGGGCCGCCCCGACTGAGTGCTTGGCGGCGTTATCGATGAGATTGGTGAGCAGCTGCCGTGCGCGCAGCTCGCTGAACCACAGCACCGGGAAGGCGCCGTCCACGCTGATGGTGGAGGTCGGGTGCATCGCGTGGATCTCCTCGGCGACCGACTTCGCCAGGGCTCCCAGGGACAGCGCCTGCGCGGCGGGTTCGCTGCGGCCGATGCGGGACAGCTCGAGAAGGTCCTGGATCAGGTGCTGCATGTAGACGGCGTTGACGGAGATCCGGTCGAGGTAGTGCTGGCCTTCGCCCTTGAGCTCGCCTTCGTGCTCCTGGGCGAGCACGTCGAGGTAGCCGAGCACGGAGATGATCGGGTTCCTGAGGTCGTGCGAGACGCTGTAGAGCAGCGTCTGCAGCTCGGTGTTCGCGGCCTCGGCAGCTGCCCGGCTCGTGGCCTCGCTCTGGAAGAGCAGGCAGCGCTGCAGAGCGAGATCGACGAAGGACGCGACCCGGTCGAGCAGCGACAGCTCGGCCCGTCCGTAGAGCGGGGCGAACACTCCTGGCCGTACGACGAGCCACCCGATGCTGAGCCGACACGCGAAGAGCCCACCCGAGGTCACGATCACGTCCCCTTCGAGGGCGTTGTCGTTGAGCCCCACCAGCTCCGTCGGCTCGAGACCCACGGCGGCGAGCACGGCACCCGTGTCGTCGACCAGGGCGGCACCGCCCGCACCGAAGAGCTGCGCGACGGCAGGGACGCTCGCGATGGCCACCTCCTGAGGGCTGACGGCGGACATCAGTCGGCGCTCGGTGGCCGCGAGGTCGGCCAGGTCGGCGCCACGCCACGATGCCCGGAGCCAGTCCGGCAGCACGAAGGCCAGGGCGAGCAGCACGATGCCGCAGGCCCCGATGAGCGTGGTGACGACCTGGGCCGCCGTGCTGGGCGTTGCCGACGACCCGCTCGACACGAGGTCGGCGGCGACGACGAGGGCGCCAGCCCCCAGGACGCGCATCCGGTTGCGCACGATCGCCGGCTGGCCGCGCCCGGCGGACCACAGCCCGCGAGCCGCGGCGATCGACTGCAATGCCCAGCCGACCACGAGCAGCAGCACGTACACCGTGAACCAGGTGCCCCGGGCCTCCCCCGGCTGCGGGAACCGCGGCGAGGCCAGCGTCGCGATGACGAGTGCCCCGGTGAGGATGAGCCCTGCCCGTGCCGTCCACGGCCCGACGGCGGTGAGAGACCGCGCAAACATCAGCAACGCGTACGGGACCACGAGGAGCAGGCAGACGAGCACCACGGTGAAGCCGTGCCTGAGCAGCGACCCGTCGTCCTTCACCGGGACGAAGGCGGCGGCGAGGACGAGCCCCAGCACGCCGAACACCGCCAGCGCCCAGCTCGTCGCCGGGGACCGGCGCTCCCGGCGCAGCCGCACGAGGACCACGATGACGGTGGCGCAGACCAGGAGCTCGAACCCCTGGGCCAGGTGCAGCAGGACGGTGGGCTGGGCTGGCGAGCTCATCTGACCCTCCGAGCATCGAAGCTGAGGTCCGCGGCGGGACGCGGTGCGGGCAGGGGTCGAGGCTCCCACGTCGCCCAGGTCGCTTCCGTCGCCGCCACGGCGCGCCCCCAGAGGAAACCCTGGCCCTGGCGGACACCCAGGACCTCCAGCAGCCCCAGCTGCTGGGAGGTCTCGACGCCCTCCGCCAGGACGCCGAGCCCGAGTGCGTCGGCCAGCGCGGTGATGGCCCGCACGATCGCCACGGCCGGGCCGTCTGCGACGTCGAGATACTGCACGAAGGAGCGGTCGATCTTGAGGACGTCGACCGGGAGGCTGAGGAGGTAGGCGAGCGAGGAGTAGCCGGTCCCGAAGTCGTCGACCGCCGTGCGCACCCCGATGTCGCGCAACCGACCCAGGACAGCGCCGCTCGCATCGACGTCCTCCATGATGACGCTCTCGGTGACCTCGAGGCACAGCTGCCGCGCGTCGAGACCCGACACCGCCAGGGCCTGGCAGACCGTGTCCACGAGCTGTGCCGAGGACAGCTGCCGCGCGGAGACATTGACAGCCAGCGTCAGCGCCTCCCCCACCGGTCGCGACGCGTTCCAGACGGCGACCTGGCGACAGGCCCCGGTGAGCACGGCCTCGCCCAGGGCGACGATCGCGCCGGTCTCCTCCGCGTGCGGGATGAAGGCATCGGGCAGCAGCAGCCCCTTCGAGGGGTGCGCCCAGCGCGCGAGGGCCTCGCAGCCCACCACCCGACCTGTCCTGAGGTCGACCACCGGCTGGTACCACGGCACGATCTCGTCGCCCTGCAGGGCACGCCGCAGCTCGTTCTGCACCTCGAGCCGCTCCGATGCCCGCAGTCGCATGCCCTCGTCGAAGATCTCGCAGCGCGCCCGGCCGTTGTCCTTGGCCCGGTACATCGCGGTGTCGGCGTCGCGCAGCAGCGACTCCGAGTCGGTGTGCTCGGCGGCCCGCGCGAGCGCCAGTCCCATGCTCGCGCTGACCACGACCTCCCGGCCTTCGAGGATGAAGGGCAGCTCGAGCTGCTGGGAGATCCGGCCGACGACGTCGAGGACCTGCTGCTCGGTCTCGAGGTGCTCGCACACGAGCACGAACTCGTCACCGCCGAATCGTGCCAGCGTGTCCGTGGGACGGATCGCCGCGGACAGCCGCTGGGCGACCGCGACGAGCAGCTCGTCGCCGGCGGCATGGCTGAGGCTGTCGTTGACCCATTTGAAGCGATCCAGGTCCATGTAGACGACTGCCACCGCGGTGTGTCGTGAG
>JAWWOJ010000418.1:0-2511 GCA_033851885.1 Frankiales bacterium
CTGCACGACACGGTCGAGGACACCTCGCTGACCCTGGCCGACGTGACCCGCGACTTCGGCGAGGAGGTCGCGTCGCTGGTCGACGGGGTCACCAAGCTGGACAAGGTGAAGTTCGGCGCGGCGGCCGAGGCCGAGACCATCCGCAAGATGGTCGTCGCCATGGCGCGTGACCCCCGGGTGCTGGTCATCAAGCTCTGCGACCGGCTGCACAACATGCGCACGCTGCGCTACCTCAAGATCGAGAAGCAGGAGCTCAAGGCTCGCGAGACGCTGGAAATCTACGCGCCGCTGGCCCACCGGCTCGGCATGAACACGCTCAAGTGGGAGCTCGAGGACCTGTCGTTCTCGACCCTGCACCCGAAGGTGTACGACGAGATCGTCCGGCTGGTCGCCGAGCGGGCCCCCTCTCGGGACACCATGCTGTCGACCGTTGTCGAGCGGGTCTCCGCCGACCTGCGCGCCGCCAAGATCAAGGCGACCGTGACCGGGCGGCCCAAGCACTACTACTCGATCTACCAGAAGATGATCGTCCGCGGCCGCGACTTCACCGACATCAACGACCTGGTCGGCGTACGGATCCTGGTCGAGTCGGTCCGCGACTGCTACGCGGCGCTCGGCGTCATGCACGGCTCGGAGTCCTACACGCCGATCCCCGGTCGGTTCAAGGACTACATCGCGATGCCCAAGTTCAACATGTACCAGTCGCTGCACACCACGGTGATCGGGCCCGAGGGCAAGCCGATCGAGATGCAGCTGCGCACGCACGCGATGCACCGCCGGGCCGAGTACGGCGTCGCCGCGCACTGGAAGTACAAGGAGGGCGAGGTCCAGCCGGTCCCCGTCGTCGGCAGCAAGAGGGGTGGCGACAAGGACGGCGCCGAGGACATGGCGTGGCTGCGCCAGCTGCTCGAATGGCAGCGCGAGTCGGCAGACCCGGACGAGTTCCTCGAGTCGCTGCGCTTCGACCTGCACGCCTCCGAGGTCTTCGTTTTCACGCCCAAGGGCGACGTGATCGCGCTGCCCGCCGACGCGACACCGGTCGACTTCGCCTACTCCGTGCACACCGAGGTGGGCCACCGCTGCATCGGTGCCCGGGTCAACGGGCGGCTGGTGCCGCTGGAGAGCGCGCTCGAGAACGGCGACGTGATCGAGGTCTTCACCTCCAAGTCGACGACCGCCGGGCCGTCGCGGGACTGGCTGGGCTTCGTCCAGAGTCCGAGGGCCCGCAACAAGATCCGGCAGTGGTTCGCCAAGGAGCGCCGCGAGGACGCGATCGAGGAGGGCAAGGACGCGATCAGCCGAGCCATGCGCAAGCAGGGCCTGCCGCTGCAGCGGCTGCTCGGGGGCGACTCGCTGACCACGCTCGCCCAGGACCTGCGCTACCCCGACGTGTCGGCGCTCTATGCCGCTGTCGGCGAGGGCCATCTGTCGGCGCAGGCGGTGATCAGCCGGCTGATGCAGTCGATGGGCGGCGTCGAAGGCGCGGTCGAGGACCTCGCCGAGACCGCCGTACCCACCAAGCCGACCAGGGCTCGTCCAGCCGGCGACCCCGGGGTCGTGGTCAAGGACGTCAGCGATGTCTGGGTCAAGCTGGCCCGATGTTGTACGCCGGTGCCGGGCGACGCGATCGTGGGCTTCGTCACCCGCGGGCACGGCGTCTCCGTACACCGCGGTGACTGTCTCAACGTCGACACCCTGACCCAGACGCCGGACCGGATGGTCGAGGTCGAGTGGGCGCCGTCGTCCGGGTCGGTGTTCCTGGTCGCGATCCAGGTCGAGGCGCTGGACCGCACCCGGCTGCTCTCCGACGTCACCCGGGTGCTGTCCGACCACCACGTCAACATCCTGTCGGCGTCGGTCACCACGACCCGCGACCGGGTTGCGGTCTCGCGGTTCACCTTCGAGATGGCCGACCCCAAGCACCTCGGCCACCTGCTCCGTGCGGTGCGCAACGTCGAGGGTGTCTACGACGGCTACCGGGTCACCAGCGGCAAGAACAGCTGACCGGCTCGTTCAGGCCCACCACGCCACCCGGCGCGGGGCCGCCACCGGCGCGGTCCAGGCCGGCCGCCAGTCCGGGCCTCGGTGAGCCAGCCACCAGTCGCCGACGACCGTGAGGTCTGCCTCCGTGATCGCGGGGCAGCTGTGCCGTCGGCGATCGGCGGTCCACAGCAGGACCGGTTGGGACAAGCTGCCGCCACCCACGGTGACCGACTGGATGTCGGCCGCTGCAACGGTTTTCGATCGCCAGAGCCCGCGCAGCGTCACCGATTCCGACCCCAGGAACACAGCTCGGCGCAGCGCTGCTGCGAGCAGCACCACAGTCTCGAGTGCCAACGGGGCAAAGGCCGCCCAAAGGAAGCCGCTGTCCAGGTTTCGCCGGCCAGTGCTGAGAATCACCAGCACCGGAGCGGTCAGCACCAGCAGCGGGTAGAAAGCACTGAGTACCGCAGTGCGGGACGGGCGCAGGACCACGGTTCCGTCCGGCAACATGCTCCGGCGTGCAGGGCG